>JAAXQF010000190.1 GCA_012974435.1 Desulfuromonadales bacterium
GGTGAGCTTGAGGCGGATGAAGGCGATCTTGGTATTAATCCCAAAGACGTAATCGCGCACGTCGCCCAGGAAAGTCCTCACTCCGAACGAACTCGTAGTAGGCCTCGTCGACGACTACGACGACGTGGTCGGGCAGCGCCTGCATGAAGGTCTCGAACGTATGCCGCCAGACTTCCACATACAGGGCATCCTTGCTACCAAAATGGTAATTCACCGCGGCCACGTTGGCGCCGGCATCCTCACATATCTCGGCGATACTGGCGTCCTCAAACCCCTTTGCTGCAAACACACCGCAGGCGGCATCCAGCAGGCGCTTACGGGTTTCAACACCGTCTTTGCGATTGGCTCTCATCTGATATCCGTTCAGTTCCGGGTGGCTATTATCTTAAATTCTTATTTAAATTAGTCAATTAATATAAGCATGCGAGCCATACCTGTTTATCGCAGCCAGCGGGAGATCACGGTTCGGCAAGAGTGGCAGTCGGAACAGTTGTAGCAAGGCAATTCAGCTAACGAATAAGGTTAGATTGTGTGAGGAACGAACCACAATCTGAACCGTTTGTTGGACGAGCCCGTTGTTTCCGAAGGGGTGGGACGCTATAGGAAAATATCTTTTTCGGTCTTACTGGGTTTGAAGGTTCGCGGCGCTCTACAAACCCACACAGTCCATTGATACGTTTGCCATTGCGGCAAGGTGACACTACAACAGACGATAATCTGTTCATTACAGGCTTATTTTGGCCGAGCGCATGGATCAACCCTACTGGCTGCTTTAATTACTCCTGCGCTGGCTGTTTGCGTTTACATCATCAATGTCGATCGCCTTCCGGTCACGTTATCCCGAGGGTGTCAAATCTGAAGAACGGCGGAAGTCGGGTTTCTATAATCTTCATCTTTGCACCACAGCAAGGACAAGGCAGCACAGGCCGTTTTTTAATCAACGCTAATGCGCGTGTCGGATCCAGTCCAACGAGTAATTGAAGCAAGTGAATCAGGCGCTTGCTGTTGGGGTGCAAAAAGCCGAAATTCCGTGCCCGCCGGAACCCCTTGGGCAGCACATGCTGGAGAACCAGCCATAAGAATTTTGCACCTGAGACGGTCCGGAATTCCCATTGCTTTGTCTTGCTGTTTTGATAACGGAAGGTCACTTTTCCTGCCTTGCAGGAGACAATGTCTTTCTCCCGAATCACGCCGCGATAAAGATAGCGCCCCAGGTAGACTAAAGCCTTCTCACCTGTGCCAACCGATTTGCAATCCACGACCCATGTTTCTGGATAGCTTGCAGGTAAAGCCAGCCCTTCGTCGGTGATGGCATCCAGCAGCTTGGCGCGAAAGACCTTGGCCAGTGTCTTATGGTTGAATAGATAAGGTTTCTTGTTCTTGCGGGCTTTACCCCCTTTGGTACGCCACAATCGGTTGACGGCATCCATGGCGGCGGCTGGCATCACCAGATGCACATGCGGATGAAAATCCAGACAGCGTGAATGGGTATGCAAGACCGCAATTGCACCCGGGATACCCTGAAGTTGCTTGTCATTCTGGGAAAAGGTTCGTACCGTCTCCCAGACACACTGGATCATCAATGCATAGAGCAGGCGTTGATGGCACCAGACCAGCGCCCGGAGTTCGGCGGGGAGCGTGAAAGTCAATAGAAAATACTCGGCAGGCACCTGCTTTTGAAGTTGGCGTTCCAGCCATTGTTGACTTTCGAAGTGCTGACAGTGAGGACAGTTGCGATGACCGCACGAGTGCGGCACCGTCATGGTGTGCTCGCACTGGGAGCAGTCTGCCCGCAGTCTTGGGCTTTGAGGGGTACGGCAGACCTTCATGGCGGCCAGCGCCTTACGATGAGATGGCAGGATCTGCCCTGGGCATTGATCCAGGAATTCGGATTCAAAGGTTTTGCGTTATGGCCCGTGTTGGATGTCAGGTGCGTGTACTTGGCGGTGGTCAGGATAGAGCGATGGCCGAGGATTTTCTGTACCTCGAGCAGGTCGACGCCCGCTTCGATCAAATGAGTTGCATAGCTGTGACGCAAGCTGTGCAGGGTGATCTTTTTTTTATCCCACAGTCAGCAACGACCTTGCGTATCGTTGTTTGAACGCCACCGCGATCGAGAGGTGTGGCGGCGAAGCCCGCCGTCTTCAGGCCGCCATGGCGATTGGGGAACAGCAGCACGGGGTGACGATGCACAGACCAGAAACGGCGCAGCAGATCCAGCGTCGTATCCGGCAGGGGTACAAAACGGTCTTTATTGCCCTTGGCGTCACGGATATGGACGCGCTGACGCTTTGCATCGAGATCACCCACCTCCAGACGTAATCCTTCACCGAGTCGCAAGCCGAGGCTATAGACAGTGAAATAGAAGACACGGTAGCTCAGCTTGCAAGTTTCTCTGAATATGCTTGCCGCCTCCTCAATAGTAACGATGTCAGGCAGCCGTGTAACGCACGGCGGCTTGATCAGGTCAACCGTCACCCAGGGTTTATTCAGCACATACTGGTAGAAGAACTTGAGGCCATACAAATCGAGTTTGACGGCGCTCCATGAGTGGGTGTTGAGCAGGTCGGAGAAGTAAGTGAGCAACTGCGCCTCGGACAGGTCATGGAGCTGATGGTCAAAATAGTCACCGATACGGCGGATGGCGCGTGCGTAGGCCTCAATCGTCTTGGGCTGGAGGCCTTTTAGCTTGAGGTGTTGCAGATGTGTCTGGTAATCGCGCTTGAATATTGAATCGATTGATGGTGTCATGATCTTGTAACCTCATGTTCGTGAATGAGCACCCCTCCGAGTGAGGGGTGAGGTTACATTTTATATCTTAATCAGAGTGGGGCTGGTTTTTCTCCGCGTAGCGGCTTCGTCCAACTACGCATTCTACTTACTTATGCGCTAACTAGCTGTAGATGTGTTCATTAAAATTTTGCGCATAAAACTTGCATCTATCCTGAAAACAGTCCCATTAAAT
>JAAXQF010000501.1 GCA_012974435.1 Desulfuromonadales bacterium
CTCTCCATACTTTAACTTTACCTACTTACATAATAATACTTAGTAGCCAGACGAGGCAACTGGAGCCGGAGATATGGTGCATTGGGGACAAGTGAACTACCACGGGCTCACGCCCATGGCATCTTGTAGGCCAAGCGTTGCTTGCCCGCTGGCGTATATAGCAGCGGGTACTTCCATCCACAAGCTTACGCATGTGGTATTACGATGTAAGGAATAAATAACAGAAAACATAGCAATGTCTATTAGCGATGGAAATTTCACAAATCTCATAACTCCTGCATTCCAGTAACGCTGAAAGCTTCCTGGCAGTCGTGACTTATCTGAACGGACTAAGCGGACAGGAGCTAATTGTTAACTATTGACTCCAGATAAATTCTCCTCTCTTTGGAGAAGACAGTCCCGATGATGAGCTATAATCTGGTCTAACTGATTCTCATCCATACCCTTCGAGATATCGATTCGGTCTGCAATACCTAGTTTTCTGATCTCTTTTGTAAGACAAGTATCAAATGCTTTGCCGAATGGGCAATCGCAGGCAAGACCTATCACCCAGGCTCTTTTGTACTCTAAAGTTAGCAACTCCATGTAACTGCCTCCCGAGACGGATAACCAAAAGTTACAATCGTCTCTCCCCCGACATTTAAAAAAAACCAGCAAATTAACGACAACATAACACTGGACTACTCACATTCTTCTCAAAAGTCCTCTCACATTGATTTAATGGTCTCAGATTGGCAGAAATGCGAAATTCTTACTGACCCTGATATTTAAGAATGGATTTGTGGGAGATATAGCGTTCAGCAGTGAGTAGGGGATATTTACTAAAATTCCTCTCGCATTGTTTTGGATGGAAATATTGGTCAGAAATGTGGAATTACTGCAAACCCTGACAAATAATAAAAGGCCACCAAGGTTTGTTCCCTGGCGGCCTTTTATTTTATAGTAGTAAGTAACGGGATCAGTTAACTCCAGCAATAAAGCCGACGACCCGACGATTCTTCTTGCGACCAGCTTCAGTGTCATTACTAGCGACCGGAGCTGCTGAACCGTACCAGAAGGTTTCGATGCGGCTTGAATCAATTTTGAACTTCTCGGACAGGTAATTGGCAACAGCTTCAACACGCTTGTGAGACAAAGCGAGGTTGTAATCCTCAGAACCTACGTTGTCAGTGTGACCAGCCAGGACAACATAGCTGTTCGGGTTTGTCTGGAGGACTTGGCCAACCGTATCCAGCTCAGCATCGAACTCAATTTCAACGTTCGCCTTGTCGAATCCAAACTTGATGTTATCCAGTTTAAAACCAACAACTTCTTTCTGGGTTTCAGCCGAGACAACAAAAATCTCTTCAAGAGCGAAGACAGCACCAGTGAAGATCTCTGGACGCTCTATCATGTCTTCGAAAGGCTGGACTCTGGATTTTTCATTGAGAGAGGCAACAGCTTCCATAAGAGCAACTTTGGTTTTGTCATCTGTGGTGCTGATAACCTGGAAGTTAACATCATGCTTGCTGGCAATTTTTCTCGCCAGAGTCAAAGGGCTGTCAGTAGCGCCCTGATCACTGTGGGTGCCATCGGTAAAGAGGAACACCACGGTGTGACCAGTGAGACCCTCAAGACCTTTGCCAAGCTTCCTCATGGCATTAACCATCAAGGTCGGGCCGCTTGCTTCTTTTGGCAACTCATCGACAGATGTAAGGAACTCCGCCTTGTTGAACGGTTTCAGGTCGTAGAGTACTGTCTTGGACTCACCTTTGTTGGACGGTGTGTATGAGTACAGACCGACTTTCAGTTCGGGATAAGTAGCAGGAAGTAAATTCGCTCTCTGCTTCAGAATCGTTTTCGCCGCTGCCAACTTCGACATGCCGCTATCACCGAAGGGGTCGCCCATAGATCCGGAGCTGTCGAACAAGATAATAACGTTGTCGGCAATACGTACTAAAGCCTCAATTTTGTCTATTTTTTTAACGACTTTGGTTGCGACCACGGCCTCAAGTGCTTGACTCTGTGGGACAAGACCACCGAGGAAAAGCGCCGCAGCAACAAAAACAATTACAGCAATTCTTTTTTCCCCCATCTTGTTATCTCCTTACTGGTTAGAGTAGTACCCTTTCAAATTTCAGCTTCAGTTCTTTAGTCATTAATGCGACCAAAATCTGACTAATACAAACCTGTTGGTCATGATTTAAAGACCTTTCTGTGAAACACAAAAGAGATATCGAATAACCCGATTTTTTAGATTGTATCAGGGTTTTTTGAAATTTAAAGAAACAGTTTTTTGCCGGGCTTCTCTTATGTTTTGAGTTTTAAGAATGTATCTAAAACCAAAAGTGAATTTGGTCGAAGGTAGACAATGCTTCCTAAAAGTCCTCTCGCATTCCTTTGCAAACTCAAGATTTGCTAAAACGCGAAATTCCTATTGACCCTGACATATAAGAAAAAAAGCCCCACAGCTCAGGAGGGAAACTGTGGGGCAACGGGTTCTATGGGTTTTCTTTAGGAGGTAGAAGATGAAGAATTATCTTCTGTGATTAATATCTTACTTACTTAGTCAGGTATGTCAAGCGGATAAATGAAAATAAAAAAACCACCTAGCGATCAAATCCGGTGGCCATCATTTTTCGTATTAATCAGCTTCCTAAATGTCTCTGTCAACAAGAAGCCGATTTTCTTCTCGGAAGTGGTGACTTATAGGAAAGCTTTCGACTCTACCGGTAGACAACACTTCAAAGAGTGATATTAGTTAAACAACTCTGCTGCCTTTGCTTTCCCCTCCTTTAAAGGCACAGAGATGTAGCCTCACCACACCTCCCTGTGAGTGAGGCATTTTTTTTCCTATGCCGGCAACACAAGAAAAAGCCACCCGCTTCCAGGTGGCTATAGTTTTGTCTTCCTAAATGTCTCTATCAACAAGAAGCCGATTTCCCTCTCACAAGTCGTGCAATCTAAGAGGCCAGCTTTCGTTTCAAAAGCCCTAACATTTGATAGCGAGTCGCCATGGTGTTTCACCCCCACAACATGAAACTAATAGAACTCAGAATGAATTTTTCCATTGCTCAGTATCGACGAACCACCGCTCCTCGTAGATTTTGTCGCTATTAAACTTGAACAGGACGGCAAGCTGCGAGTCTGTAACCTTGCCTGACTTCCACTCAATAATAGAGACAACTTCGTTATTACCCTCTATCTGACGCAGCCCCTTTATTTCAAAGCCTGGAGGGAGAATATCCCCGAGACCATTCAGGGCATCACGAAATGCTTGTCTCCCCTCTAAGACATCTGTTTGTCCCGGCATGATGAATGTCATGTCCTCCACATAATCGGCTACTAAAGCATCGAAGTCACCGGCTCCAACTGCATCCCAGCCTCGCTGTACAATATCTGCTAAATTCATTGATTTTGTCCTCCGGGATTGATCCAAAAACACACCCTGTATTTACAATATCAGAGTAGAAAGCGAATACAATCGAAAGGCCACCAAGAATCTTCCCCTGGTGGCCATAGCTTTGTTGATTAAACCGATTCCTGAATATCTCTATCAATAAGAAGCCGATTTTCGTCACAGAAGTCGTAACATTTAAGGAATTATCGCAACCTGGTAGCGCACCTGTTCCCGACTTTACGCAACCGAGTGCCTAATAGTACTGCCGCAATACTGAGGCCAACGATCAGGCTAATCCAGAAACCTTTGGCACCTAGCGGTGTGCCCCAGAAGTCGGTCAAGGCCAAACTGTAACCAAGCGGCAAACCTATCACCCAGTAGGCGAAAACAATCATCAACAGTGGAACACGGGTGTCTTTGTAACCGCGCAGTGCAGCGGCAGCACCAACCTGAAAGGCGTCAGAAAATTGATAGAGAGCATTCAGGTAAAGTAAGCCGACAGCGATGCTGACAACCCTGGGATCGTGGGTGTAAATCTCGGCAATATTTTCAGCGAAGATCAGGGTCAGCAGCGCAGTCACAAGGGCGATAGAGGAATTAAGTGTCAGTCCAGTTATGCTGATAAGACGTGCCCTGTCAAAGCGTTGATTACCGATAGCATGCCCAACCCGGATGGTAATGGCGGTGGAGATACTTAATGGGATCATGAAGACCAATGAGGAGTAGTTCAGAGTAATCTGGTGCGAGGCCACAGCCAAAGCCCCGAGCGGCGCCAGAAACAAAGCGATCAAAGCAAAAATACTCGCTTCAACCAGCAGAGAAAGGCCGATCGGCAACCCTAGGCGGATAAGCTGCGTTGCCCCTTCTGTGCCATGTCGTTTGGCCAGATCAAAGAAGTGAGTCATGCTATATTTCCTAATCCGCCAAATGGTCAGCAGCATACAACCACACATGAACCAGAGGCTAATCGCCGAAGCCCAGCCACATCCAACCCCACCCATAGCAGGCATACCCAGCTTTCCGTAAATAAAAACATAGTTACCTACTACGTTCACCGGAATGCTAGCCAAGCCTATGACCATACTCGGCCGCACCAGACCGAGGCCCTCACTCAGGTTGCGCAACAAAAAGAACAAGGCTACTGCCGGCACCCCCCAGGAAAGAGCCTTCAAGTAGTCAATAGAGATGGCGGCAATCTGAGGGTCAACCTGCATCCGAGCAAAGACGAATCCGGCGTTACGAAGAAGCAGAATGGCAATCAATGCAAACGGCATGGCTACGACAATGCCACGGCGAGCCAGTGGGCCGGTTTCGTCAGTCTTGCCTGCACCGTGTAGTTGCGCGACCATCGGCGTGAGTGCCAACAGCACCCCATACAGGAAAAGGAAAATCGGTCCCCAGATACTACCCCCGACTGCTACGCCTGCCAGGTCAGTTGCGCTGACACGGCCAGCCATTACTGTATCAACAAAGGAGAGAGCCTGCTGTGCAAGTTGAGCAGTTACAATCGGCGCTGCCAGGACTAGCAGCATGCGAGCTTCTGTTTTCAATAACTTGAGTTGCGTGCGTTTAAGATTGATCATTACTTCTCAATATCTACAAGACCAACTACGAAAAACTGGTGGTGTTCATTTATGGGCGGGAGATATTTGTGCCAGCGACGTGGTGAGTGAGACACCCCCCGCGATATGTCAGGGTCGTACCACTGACACACTAAAAAATCCTCAGAAATCCTCTCACATTGATTTGATGCAGTCAAACTCACAAAAACACTTAATTCTTACAAACCCTGACATATAAGAAAACGGCCACCAAGGATTGAACCCTGGTGGCCATAGTTTTGTGTTCCTGAATACCTCTATCAATAAGAAGCCGGTTTTCTTCTTAGAAGTCGTGACTTACAAGAAAGCTCCCGATTTGAAGATTGGGGGCTTTTGTGGTTTATAGATGGTGACATGTAAGGAGTAAAACTACACCTCAATGGCTTTTCACGTTTTTTATCGGCAGCGTAAAGCTAAACACACTACCCTGACCAAGCACACTGTGGGCACAGATGTTCCCCCCCATCAACTCAGTCAAACCTTTAGAAATAGCCAAGCCCAGACCTGCGCCTCCATGTCTGCGAGTCGATGAATTATCCACCTGCCTGAAAGATAAGAAAATCTCTTCCAACTTGTCCTCGGAGATTCCAATGCCGGCATCAATCACACTAAACCTCAGGTAGTCACCCTGGCGCTCGGCCCTTACTGTGACTTCACCCCCATCAGTGAATTTGATTGCATTCCCAATAAGGTTCAGTAAAATTTGGCCAAGACGAAATTGGTCACCCAACATGACCTCAGGGACTGATGGAGAAACGTCGAGCACCAATTTAAGATGTTTACTTCTGGCTCTATCGTTCATCATATCGATAGTTTCATTCAGACATCTTCTCACTTTGAAAGTTTCTTCTTCCAGGTCCATTTGACGGGACGCAATCTTTGAATGATCCAGAATTTCGTTTAACAATACGTAAAGACGCCTCGACGAGATGTTTGCCAAATCAAGGACTTCCCGACAAACAGGATCTTTGTCAATTTCCATGAGATGCTCAATGGCACCTATGAAAACTGTTATTGGAGTTCGGATTTCATGGCTTATGTTAGCGAGAAAATCGCTTTTGGCAGCATTTGCCTCCTCTGCATTCTTTTTCGCTTCAATCAAAGCAGTTTGAACCTTTTTTCGTTCGGAGATATCGTAAAATGTAACAACCGATCCGACCACCTTCTCTCCCATGTGCATCGGGTAAGAAAAGTATTCTGCGTCAAAGTGGCTCCCATCCACTCGCCAAAAAACTTCGTTGTCAACATGAATACCTTCGCCTTTTATAAAGGTAAGGCAGGCTTTGCATTCCCCCTCGGGATATTCTGTTCCGTCCAATCGATGATGGTGAATCAGTTGATGTATGTTTTTTCCGAGAAGATCGGTTTCACTTACATAACCCAAGATATCTAAACAAGCGGGGTTGCAAAAAGTGCACTTCCCCTTGGTGTCGAGGCCGTAAATGCCTTCTGCAGTTGAATTAAGCAACAGCCTGAACTTTTCTTCACTATCCCGCAGAGCTTTTTCGACCTCATCTCGTTCATCAATGGTCCGTGCGTAAAGAACATTCTGATAAGCTAACGTGGACATTTGTTTTGCCATGACGAAAAGGGCCTGACATACATGGCTGAATTGTTCAGTAGACATGGTGTTGACTTCGCCCAGCGCAACTAGAAAAGCCTCTTCGTCAGCTCCAATTTCACGGGCATAGGCCAGCATCCCTTCTTCATCCTGCTGTTCATTGCGAACCTGCCCGATCAGCCAGTTGGCAATATGTTTGTCATCCACCATGATACTGGCACCGCCGTCCCAAAGACCGCCACTTAAACAGAGTTGCATGGTTGGCCCGTTAGGGTTGCCCCGCCCCAAGACGGCGTCGGAATACATGCAGTTATTCAGACCTTTCTCAGTTTCGCGGATAATGTCTCTGCAAAGCCTGCAGAAATTGCTGGGCTTCGTGATTGGGCGGCCATCAGTATCAGTAATGATCGAAGCAACACCTGTTGCCATGGCAAAAGCGTCCTGAACAATCTGGATTTCTTCAAGATCGAATAAATCATGAAACTTAATATTAGCGCTTTCAATTGGAGGGCTTACCGTTGTCGTCACGAGATGCTGCTCCTATTGTTCATAGAAAAACTTTATCATAATTCCTCCAGAATTGTTTTGAGAGGACCAAGCTTACAGGACAATTCTTACTGACCCTGCAATGTAAGAAAAGGCCACCAAGGATCGAACCCTGGTGGCCATCAATTTGGCTCCTAAATGTCTCTATCAACAAGAACCAATTTTTCTTCTCACAAGTCGTGACTTATGGGACCGTCACTCATCATTTATGAATAAACAACAGCCGGCTAGGCGCGAGAAAAAACCACTGTGGGCCTTCGGGTTCTCAGCAGTCTATCGGTCTCGACTATTGTACAAAGATGTTCCTAACTGCGCTTTGCGTTGTGGCGCCATGGCTGTCTCTAGCAATCAGCTTCCAGTAATATATTTCCCCTGAAACTAGTCCGCTGATCATCACTGACTGAGCGTCTATGGGCAACTCAGTACTCCCGTTTCCAGCCGAATCATCATCCCCTCCACCTCCTCCACCGCCGCAAGCGACAATCTCGAGGATCAGGACCATGAGGGTCAGGCCCAGTAACAAATTGCGGCGGTGGGTTAAGCCGGCGAGAAGAGTGGCAAGCAATAGGCCTCCGGCTCCCAGTACGACAGCATGAACCGTCTCGACTTGATGCGTGGTCGGGAAAGAGAAATCGGCATAGGGCGAATAGACCAGATATTGCGCAACGGCATCCCCATCAGGATCACTGGCCGGCAGCCAAGAGAACGTCACACTGGTGCCCACCGTTGCTCCACTGGCCGGACCCAGAGGTTGTGGTGCAACCGGCGGTGTATTGCCGGTGCCGGACATAGTGACCGTCACACGCTCTTCACCGACGACATTGGAGAGGATGACCAGGCTTCCTGAAAAACTTCCCGGAACGGTCGGGGCGAACTGAAGAACAATGGAACAGGTTTCACCAGCAGGCAGGATTCTACTGCTGCAGTTGTCACTGATGAGGTTGAATGGCTCAAGGACATTACTGACATCAGTAGCCCCCAAGGTTAGGGGCACGCTACTGCTATTCCGAATCCGGACACTGGCTGTGTCGCTTTCGCCAGGGATTACGCTGTCGAAAGCAACGTCACTGTCGGTTTCCGGGCTGATCGAGTCCGTCACATTAAGGCCCTGCTGACCGGACAGGTAGTTGAAAGCCGACAGGGAATCAACCAAGCCGTAGCCGTAGGTATTGTCTTCGCCAAGTGTTCCTAGATCTGTCGCCGACTTCTGTAGTGCCATTTCAAGAGCTCTGACGGGGGTTTCGGGAAACGCACTGAGTAAGAGGGCCATCACGCCGCTGACATGCGGTGTCGAAAAAGATGTGCCGGCGACCAGGCTATAGGAATTGAGGAAATCCCCCCCGGCCGTCAGGTCACACGTCCGAACCCGGAACCCGGGAGCCACCACTTCGGGATAGACCGTACCGTCGCAGGCAGAAGGCCCGCGTGCACTGTAAGAATTGATCAGGGTAGGCGATGTGAAAGTACCCACCATACCAACGGCAAAGCTTTCCGGATAATTGGCCGGTGCATTGCTGGTGCTGGCGTCAGGCCCAGTATTGCCGGCAGCAAACAATACGGCCATACCCGCCGCTTTCATTGCCTGAACATCGCTCTGAAACTCTTTAGAG
>JAAXQF010000011.1 GCA_012974435.1 Desulfuromonadales bacterium
TCCAAAGCTGAAAAACGCCAGGCGGTCCTTAATATGAAAAATGATGTATTATCCGACCTCTACAAAATCAAGCCCGACGTTAAGTCTCAACTCTCGAACGCTCCCGGTTATGCTGTCTTCAGTAACGCCAACATCTACATATTTTTTGCCAGCTTCGGTGGTGGGTACGGAGTTGTTAAGAACAACGGAACCGGTAATCACACCTATATGAAAATGGGTGAGGCTGGGCTTGGCTTGGGTCTTGGTGCGAAAGACTTTCGCGTCGTCTTCGTGTTCCACAACACGGACACGATGAACCGTTTTATAGAGCACGGATGGGCTTTCGGAGCTCAGGCCGATGCCGCGGCCAAGGCCAGCGAAAAAGGTGGCGCTGTCGGCGGTGAGGTTACTGTTGACAATATGACCATCTACCAGATAACAGAGACTGGTTTGGCTCTGCAGGCAACGATTAAAGGTACGAAATATTGGCAGGATGGTTCGCTCAATTAGCTTGAAATTTAAGTATGATAACCGTCTATACAACAAGGGCTGATCACAGATGATCAGCCCTTGTTCGTTGAAGTTGTGAGATTGCATTATCATGAGTCATGTTGTCTGCAAGCTTTCTACAGTCAGTCCTCGCTTAATCAACCCTCAGTCGCCACTCGTAAACCCAGCGCAATCATCACTGTGCCAGTGACCCCATCAAAAACCTGGCTGACTCTCGGCCGCTGCAACCAGATCTTGAGTTGTTTGACCATCAGGGCGAGCAGGCACTGCCAGATCATGGCAATGACAAAGTGCAAACCAGCAAGAAAGAGTGACTGAAGGAGTGCCGACTGGGCAGGGTTGATAAACTGGGGCAGAAAAGCCATGTAAAAGATGGCCGTCTTGGGATTGAGGATGTTGGAGAGGAACCCTTCCCGCAATGACCGCTGCACCAGAAAAGCGCCCCCCGACGGGTTCCCATTTGCAATCTCGAACTTTTCCTGTCTTAGGACCTTTCGCCAGCTACTGAGTCCTAACCAGATCAGGTAGCCGGCTCCTGCCATTTTTAAAAGGCTGAAGGCCCAGGCCGCCTGCAAGAGGATCACGGATATCCCCACCGCGGAGATGGTGGCGTGCAGAAAGAGCGCGGAGCAAATACCGAGGCTGCTCACCGCGCCATCTCGCCAACCGCCGCGTGCGGTGTTGCGAATCACCAGCATGGTATCGACGCCTGGCGTAATGGTTAGCAGAGTGATGGCAATCAGGTAGGTTGTCAGAGCAGCAATTTCCACGATAAGCCTTAACGCTAGAGGTTTGCGTCCTCGGGTTCCGAGGAGCTGAAGCTGTAAGATTTAACCACGTTTTGATCATCGTAACGAATCACCAGATCGCGTGAGATGTTGACACCATACTCGCCATAAGTCCAGGTTCGTTCACCATTTTCGAGACCGGTCCGCCACGGCTCACCAAACATGTCTCGTATCTCTGCCATGGTGGTTTTCTCCACTTCTATCTGGCGAACCTTGTAGAAAGGAAAAGTTTCCCCCACCGTAGGCATACAAGCGGTCACCGGCAAACTCAGGGCAATGACCAGCATCAGGTTTGTCAGAATGCGTAAAATTTGCATAGTAGATCTCCTCTTCAGAAAAGCCTAACAATGGAAGCAAAAGGCGTAACCACCCGTTCGTTGCTCTCTCTCGAGTCACAGAGGACACAGAGAACATCTGAGTTCCTCATGGTTTTCTCTGTGTCCTCTGTGACTCTGTGGTGAAGATTCCTTTTATTCATGTTTTCGCTGTCTGTAAGCTTCGGCAATACCACCCCCGGAAGTCTCACGATAAATAGACGGCAAAGCCTTGCCGGTCTCTTTCATGACAAGCGTTATTTCGTCAAAAGTGATCTTGTGTTCACCGCCTGAAAGCAAAGCGAAATGGCAGCAGCTTAAAGCCCGGGTCGCTGCATGTGCGTTGCGTTCTATGCAGGGAATCTGCACCAGACCATTGACCGGATCACAGGTCAGGCCGAGGTGATGTTCCAGACCCATCTCTGCCGCATATTCAATCTGGCGCACCGTGCCGCCGTGTAACTGGGTCGCTGCCGCTGCGGCCATGGAGCAAGCCGTCCCAACCTCGCCCTGGCAACCGACCTCCGCCCCCGAGATCGAGGCATTGTGTTTGACCAGGTTGCCAACCAGGCCGGCCGTTGCCAGTGCGCGCAGAATGTCTTGCCTGCTGCAATCGAGACTCTCGCTCAAGTATCGCAAAACCGCCGGCAAAACGCCACTGCCGCCACAGGTCGGCGCAGTGACGATGATACCCCCCGAAGCATTTTCTTCGGAAACAGCCAGGGCATAGGCCCAGAGAAGGCCATTGCGTTTAAAGTCCGGGCCGTAAAGTGAGGCTTTACGATGAAAGGCCTGGGCCTTGCGCGCCACTCCCAGACCACCGGGAAGCACCCCAACATGATTCAGTCCTCGCTCGACAGACTCTGACATGACGTCCCAGATTCCGTCGAGGAAAGGGTATATGTCCTCACCCTCGCAGTCGACCACGTATTCCCAGCACGATTCTCCCGTTTCGACAGAGCGCCTCAGAATGTCTTCCATGCTATTCAAGGCATAAACGTCTTCACTCGCTACCTCTTTACCTGCTTCCTGAAGTGCTCCGCCGCCGACGCTGTATACTTCCCATTTTTCGAGAACGCGGCCATCACCTGCCAGAGCTTCAAAGTACATACCGTTGGGGTGAAAAGGCAGTTCAGTCTCAGGCCTCCAGAGAATCTCACAGGCGTGGGGCGCAAAAACATCCTCCAGAGCCCTGTCGGTCAGGTGCCCTCTTCCGGTTGCGGCCAGGCTGCCGAAGAGCGTGACCTGGAATGAAGCGGCATCGGTATGACGCGCAAGAAATTGCTCTGCAGCCTTACGCGGAGCCATGGTGTGACTACTGGATGGACCGGTGCCGATTCGATACAGCTCTTTGAGTGATTTCACGGTGGCACCTCCCTTGTCAGGGTTGATTCAACCAATCTTCATTCGGCTCGGCGACAAAAGACATCTCTTCACCAAGAGTAGGGTGGCGAATCAACATCTCACGGGCATGCAGGGCAATTGCATCGTTCCCGAAAGCTTGCCTGGAGCCATAACGACGATCACCAAGAATCGGGAAGCCCCGATGGCTGAACTGAACCCGAATCTGATGATGACGTCCTGTTTCCAGGGCGACTTCAACGAGGCTGACGCCATCAACATAGTTGAGGCGTTTATAGCTTAAACGTGCCTCTTTACCGGTCGGCGCGGCAACCACTCGAGAATTGAACTCATCCCGTTCGAGCTGATCGATAAATTGCCCCTGAGGTGGAACCTCGCCGGCAACCTGCGCCCAATAGGTCTTGCGTGGTCGGCGACTGCGAATCTCTTCAGAAAGCCGCGATGCCGCCTTGGTAGTGCGGGCCAGAACCACCACGCCCGAAGCTGTTCGATCAAGTCGATGGACCAGACCGAGAAAAACGTTGCCCGGCTTGTTGTATTTTTCTTTCAGCCAGGCTTTGGCCTCATCAAGCAGGGTGGAACGGCCAGTCTGGTCGCCCTGCACCAGTTGGCCAGCAGGCTTGTTGACCACCAGCAGGTGATTGTCTTCGTAGATAATATTCATTCAGGTGCTACATCCTGAGCTGTGTGAGGTAATAATAATTGATGGCTAGAGCCTCGACAAAGAGGAAAAGTACCAACCCTGTGAAGAATAAAATCCTGGCACGTTCTCCTTTGATTGTTTTGTAACATCTGACAACTTCAGTGATCAGTAGAGCCAGAATCGCCAAAGGGCTCAGCGAAAAAAAAGCATCATGTTTGCGGAATGTAATCCTCGCGCACCGGGGAAAACACCTCGATCGCCACTGAGTCCTCAAGAGCCATTGCTTTGTGTTCAACATTCCCTGCGATACACCAACTGTCACCCGGTCTAACCTGATGGGTCTCATCACCGATCGTCAACTCGATCTCTCCGCTGACAAGGTATCCGGTCTGTTCATGAGGATGGCTATGCCTGGGGAGATCGGCCCCCTGTTCAAGCCTGAATTCTGCCATCAGGGACTTATCGCCATAGGCCAACGTCTTTTGCTGGATTTTATCGAGGACATCTTTGTAATCGTTTTCGTTACTTTGTTGGTACATGCAGGAAGCCTTTACTTCTATAGTCACGTCATAATCCGGAGAGCCAGATAAGGCACGAGGAAAAAAGTAAAAATACAAATCTTGTAGAAAGCCATCCCGGCATAATGGATGGCATCAAATTGCTCTCTTTGAATCTGGTAAAACTTGCTGTGCATCTTGTAGACCCAGTCGTGGGCCAAGGTGAGAAAAAGAAACCACCAGAGCAGAATGCCCATGTTGAGTACCGCGCTCCATGCCAGCGTTCCCTTAAGCAGTTCTACGGTCATAGCAACCTCCTTTGCCTCAAACGTTTGGCCAGCTCAGCGATATGGGCGGGTCCAACCTCACAACAGCCGCCGACTATCGTTGTTCCTTGCTTGATCCAGCCATCCACGAAGTCTGCATAAGTCTTCGGTTCCAGATTCGTGCGTTTCTCCAAGGTCTCCACCGTTGCTCCCTGGTGCAGGAAGTCTTTAGCGATTTCCACAAAGCCGTTGGCGTAAGCGCCTATGGGGACTCCTCGATTTGCCAGCAAGGGGATGGCCTGATCCACGGCTTCCGGTGCAGAACAATTGATCAGCAGAGCCGCTAGCTTGAACTCTGTGAGCAGAGGGATTATCTCTGTGAGCGGTTCTCCCGAACGGAGCTTTGTACCATCCTTGTCATCAACAGTAACCGCCAACCAAACAGGCTTGTTGGCGACCGATGCACCCATCACCGCTCCGCGCGCCTGCTCAACTGATGACATGGTCTCACAAAGGATCAAGTCAACATAAGGCGCCTGCAGGCGGGCGATCTCGGCATAGAGCTCCGCCGCTTCTTCTGCCGGTGGCGCAAGGTCGGGGCGATAGGATCGTCCCGTCGGCCCCATCGATCCAGCTACCAGGCCTGAGCCATGTTCATCCCGTGCAGAGACCGCAAGCTGGCATGCGAGCTGATGCAACTCCACAAAACGATCCTCGACGCCAAAAGGTGCCAGGCGGTCACGATGGATCGCATAGCTGTTGGTGGTGGCAATCTCAGCCCCCGCCAGGAAGTAATCGCGATGTAACTCTTTAACCAAATCCGGGTTGTCGATTAAGAATTTGGTTGCCCAGAGCCCGGTCGGTTGCGTCTCTGAGCGAGCCAGAAGTTCTTGGCCCAGGCCGCCAGGTAAAAGCGTGATACGCATATTGCTAACCAATCAGGCTCACTAGATGGTCGTGTTCACCTTGTTTGACCTTGAAGCTCTTGGGGTACTTCTTAAGCAGCTCGGCGAAGGTTTTGCACTCGTAATTTGATTCGTCAAAGGTCGGATCAAGGCGCTTAACGACAGGGCGAATGGCAGCCTTAACCACCCACTCGTCGCCGGTTTTCTTGGCGATCTGCTTGATCGCCTTGGAGAGCAGCTCTACAGGATCCTTGACCTTGATGACATCAGATTCCGCCTCTTCAGCCGTTTCCTCGCTCTGGCTCTCAACAACAAAGGTTTCATAATATTTAAAGTCGGAGCAACTGTTGGCCCAGTGCTGATTGGTTGAAGATTTACAACCTATGCCAATCAAGTCTTTGCCGGCCGCCTTAATCTTTTGCGCCAGGGGGATAAAATCGCTGTCACCGCCGATCACGATGATCGCGTCGATATGCGGGAACCTGAGAACATCTTCGATGGCATCCAGAGACAATTTGATATCGGCGCCGTTCTTGGCTGAGGCACCCGGAGGGAAAATCTGCACCAATTCGACTGCACACTTAAGCAGCGAATGGCGGTATTTAGCGAACCATTGCCAATTGCAATAAGCCTTGTTGATCGCCACGTTGCCGTAAGTGGTGGCAAAATCATAGAGCGCCTGCACGTCAAGGAGAGACTCTTGCTGCTTGCTCCGGTTCTGCGTGCGGCCATAGCTGCCGCTGCCATTCGCCGAGTCGTACAGGCTGGCGTGGATATTTTCAAAATCCCAGTAAACCGCGACAGTTTCTTTTCCCATCTTTTCCTCCCGTTTCACACTGTTAACTGCTTCAGAGTCTAGACGTAAGTCTATTGTGCCTTAGTTTGAAAGAAGATTCTCCAAGGGAACCTTAATGATTCCGTTTCCCTTATCATCATAGCAGATACAATTGTGATTACCTTAATCTTTTGGCGGCATTACCGTTTGTCGGATAGCCTGTTTCGTCTTTGAATTAATGCGTTCACCTCCGAGGAACATGACCATAAGAAAAAGTGTTTTCTCTATCACTTCCGTGTCTCAGTGGTGAAAGTTTTTGTTACGATCTTTATTATTCATTTGCACGGTGAAAAGGTCTAGACTGGAAGTTCAACCCATTACACCTCCGCAAGGATCCTCAATGCGCCGCTTCGCCAACATTTATATTGTTCTCTTCCTGATCGATGCCGCTCTTTCGCTGATCGACGAACTCCTCCAGGCCTCCTCTTCACCTCTTGCGTTTCTTCCCGAGATACGCTTTTTTGTCGCCTCCGTAGTGATCACCCTCTCTATGGTTCTCTATGCTTGCCTCGGTATCGACCGACGGCTGCCAAAACGGGTCTTTCTGCCATTAACCCTGTTTGCTTCCTGGAGCGCTCTGGCCATGTGGCCACTCTCGGGGTTTGTCGCCCGTGAAGCTTTCGGACTGACGGCGGCTATCAGCCAAGTTGTGCTCGGTGCGATTGCTATCATTCTGCTGCGTGGTCTCGGTGGCCGAAACCTGCTGACAGAAGAGCAATTTCAGGCCCCGATGTTCAGCATGCGCAACACCCTTGGCTTTACCGCCGTCAACCTGCTGCTCACTCCTTTTATCCTGATTTATACGGGTCTGGCCGTAACCAGCTATTACCTCGAAGAGCAGACCGCCGGTTTTCTCCGTCTCAGCCCGGTCGGTATTCACATGACTGAGCGCAGCTATCACCTTGCCCAGAAGGAGATCCGCCTGGCGGGGATGATGCACATAGGCAAAGAGGATTACTACGAAGACCTGGCGAACTCGATCCCGACGGTAGGGACCATCATCCTCGCTGAAGGTGTGACCGACCAGGATCGTTTGCTCGAGAGCCAGTTCAATTACAGCAAATTGGCTGGACTTATCGGTTTGACCTCTCAAGACAAGATGAGGCTCAACGGTAACGCGGTGGCGCTGGACGACCTTGGCGTGGCCGGCCAGGTAATCCGCGAACCGGGCAAGCCGGATATCGCCAACGTGGATATCGACCTCAATCGTTTTGAGCCGAAAACCATCGAGTTCCTCAATGCTCTCGGCCGCAGCCTGTTTGGTGACAAACCTCTCGCAGAGGGACTTGTCGATTATAACCTGTGGATCGAGGAAAATATGACGGAAGAGGGTATCGCCGGGGTTATGGCCGACATTCTCGATAAGCGCAACGATGCGGTCATTGCAGGCATGGTTCAGACTTTAAAACGCTACGATACCATCGTTATCCCCTGGGGGGCGATGCATATGCCGGCGATTGAAGCAGCCGTTCTGGAGCAGGGGTTCGCTCCCGGTAAGGCGCAGGAACGTCTGAGTCTCGATTTCCGGACGATTCCCTATGGGGAGTTGTGGCAGAAGTGGTCTGAGCTGTGAAATGAAGACTCTGGAAATTTAACGCAAAGGCGCAAAGCTTAAACGAAAGGGCGCTAAGAAAACCTTTTGAAGGATTGTTTTGGTTTATCCTTTGCGTCTTTGCGTTAAAAAACTACCTCCCTGTCCGTTCCGCATAACTCTTAAAACGCTTCAGTCGAAAATAAGTCTCCCGCTCCCGTTCCGCCAGATACTGACTCATGGCATGAATATCCACATGCAGTTCCGGTGCAACGCGTTCTTCGAGGATACGGATACGCCGGGTCAAACGCACCAATTCTTCAGCTAACCGCCTGAATTTCCCCTCAAAATTCGCCAGCGACAACATCTCTTCGACGATCCCTTCAAATTCGTGAATCGCCTCATCAAGCCAGGGAGAGCTGCCGTACATATCATAGGGCCGTTCATCGAAAGTTTGCGCTACGGTTTCGTGCATGGTCAGGTCGCGAAAACGCAAGCCGAGCAGGTTGCCCTCGGCCACCTCTACGGCGATCTTGCGGCGGCTGATCGCGGAGAGGGCATCGACCGCCACCGGCCCTTCACGGGCTTTGCTGACACGCAGCGCATCGATGGCCCGGGCATAAGCCTGGCTGACTTCTTCACGGGATTGCATCAACGGCTTGGTGATCTTGAGGAACTCCTTGATCAATGCTTGACGACGCCCTTTGAGAATGGTGGTGCAGTTGAGCACCGCGTGCAGGCGATCCTTGAGCAGCAGCAGGTTGGTGCGGGTCGGCTGAATCATCGCGTCACCCCCTTGAAAGCATCGAGCAGAGTCTGCGCGGTATCGAGGGTCTCATCAATGGTGCGCCGCGCTTTGCCCTGGTGAACGAAGTCGCCCTCAAAGAGATCTGCGAAGTCGAGCAGTTTGCGATCTTCTGCCAGCATGCCATCGCGGCCCACAACAGCTTCGAGGCGACGCAGGTCACAACCCTTGGCGTAGGTGCGATAAAGCTGATTGGATAGGTCACGATGGTCCTTCCGGCATGGTCACGGTGGGCAACAGGGTGACGGAGCCCTTGCGGCCGTGGATACGACCGGCGCGCTCGTAAATGGAGGCCAGGTCGGAATACATGTGACCGGGATAACCACGTCGACCGGGCAGCTCTTCACGTGCGGTCGAAATCTCGCGCAGTGCATCACAGTAGTTGGTCATATCGGTGATGATCACCAGCACGTCCATTTCCTGGCGAAAAGCCAGATCCTCGGCAACGGTCAACGCCAGGCGCGGCGCCAGCAGTCGTTCCACCACCGGATCGTCGGCCAGGTTGACGAAGGCGACAAACCGACTCTGCATATGTTCGAGGGTCTGGTGGTAAAACTGGTACTCGAAATGGGTCAGGCCGAGGGCGACAAAGACCAGCACGAAAGGGCCGCCATCGGGGAGTCGAGCCTGGTGTAGCAGCTGTTCCGTCATCTCCCGCGCAGGCAGGCCGGCGCAGGTGAAAATCGGCAATTTCTGGCCTTTGACCAGAGTATTCAGACCGTCGATGGTTGAGAACCCGGTCTCGATAAATTCTTCCGGGTGAGCCCGCGCTACCGGGTTGATCGGTGCACCGATAACCGGCTGACGAAATTCTGGGATGAACATGGGCAGATCGTCAATCGGCCGGAAAGAGCCGTCGAATACACGGCCCAGCACACCGGCGCCGAGCGGGGCACGCATCACCGCATCGCTGAAGCTGACGCTGGTCCGCCTAGTATCCAAACCCTGGGTACCGCCAAAGACCTGGATCAGGACCTGGTCGCCAAAGATTTTCAGCACCTCACCCGTAAGAGCTCTGCCGTCAGGCGCGTCAATCCGTACCAGTTCTCCAAGCCGGGCGGCAAAGACCTTTTCCAGAAACAGCAGCGGTCCGCGGATAGCGCTGACCGAACGATATTGATGTTCAG
>JAAXQF010000064.1 GCA_012974435.1 Desulfuromonadales bacterium
AAACCAAACTTAAAAGTGCCAAAAATTGTCTCAGAAATAGCGTTGTTTGTAATTAGAGTGCAGGAAAGGCCGAAATCCGGGTATTACTAGAATCCTTGATTTTTAAGAACGAATTTTCAAACAGGTGGGGAGCTAGATTCTAGCGGGTGATATTTACTATTTATCCTACTGCATTGTTTTAACGAACTCAGATTCGCACAAATGCATAATTCTTACTGACTCTGATAAATAGGAAAGCCCTCGGTCCAGAGATCGGGGGCTTTCGTGTTTTATCAGTGGCAACTTTCGGGATGGAAGGAAACGATTTTCAGAACATCTTCCCGGAGACGCTCCACCTGAGCGCCTGAAACTGGTGGGGCTATTCAATTTCTCCTGGCCGTTTACTGTATTTTGAGCAGTTCCACCTCGAAGATCAGGGTTTCATTCGGCCCGATAAGACCGCCGGCCCCGCGTGAACCGTAGCCGAGGTTTGACGGAATAAATAGTCGCCATTTATCTCCTACTTTCATCAGTTGCAGTCCTTCGGTCCAGCCGGTGATGACCCGGTTTAACGGAAAGGTCGCCGGCTTGCCACGCTTGTAGGAACTGTCAAATTCGCGACCATCGACAAGAGTGCCACGATAGTGGACGGTGACTTGATCGGTACGGCTTGGCGAAAGGCCTTCACCGGACTGGATCACTTCGTATTGCAGGCCGCTGTTGGTGACAGTAATGCCTGGTTTTTTGGCATTTTTAGCCAGAAAGTCGGCACCAGTCTCGGCAAGAACGGGGACGGTCGTTAGCAACATAACGACGCTGGCTGCAAGCAGTTGGCGGAACAGTGTCATGGGATCTCCTTGATGCAACGTTGAGTTTGATTCTTCTAAAGGAGATCGGGTACAGTCCCCTTACCCACAGGCTACTTACCACTCAGTCGCTTCAGTTCGGCATCAACCACCAGCGAAGCTCCCCCAAGACTGCGTTCTTTTAGCAGCATGCCGTTGATGAAGACGGTTGGTGTACCACGCACGCCGGCAACCTGGCCAAGACGCAAATCATCGCTGATCTGTTTTGTGACCCGCGGGCTGGTGCGATCCCGATTGAATTTCACCAGGTCGAGACCTACCTCTGCGGCGAACTGAGCCAGCTTGGGCTCGTTCAGGCTGCTGAAATTGGCGAAGACCTTGTCATGATAAGCCCAAAATTGGCCTTGCATGTGCGCCGCCAGTGCGGCCTGGGCGGCCGGGCGCGCCATCTTGTGGTTGCGCAATGGAAAGTTCTTGAAGACGACTTTGACCTGACCGGGGTATTTCTCGACCAACTGGTCGAGGAGCGGGTTAACCCGCGCACAGTACGGTCATTGGAAATCGCTAAATACCACCACAGCTACTGCTGCAGCGGCGCCTCCTTTGAATGGGGAGCCAGTCAGATCTATCTCGACACGCTCGGCAAGTGAGATAACCTGCAAAGATTTCTGTCCTTCTCCGGCTAAAAACAACTTGCTACCGTCTCGATTGATCTGCAAGCGGTTGGCATTGAAGGGTCCGGGAATTATCGTCTCAACACGACCACTTGGGTCAAGGACCAAGATCGTTCCCTCTCCTGTTAACACATAGAGACGCTTGCCATCCGGAGACTCAGCAACATCAAGTGCGCCCGTTGTTAACGGGATAGTCTGATCAAGAGTCCATTCCAAGGCCGCTAAAGCCTGTCCGGTAAACATTAGAAGACAGGTTGTTGTAATGATCATGATTTTGATTCTGTTCATGACTACTCCGTAGATCCTAAACAAGTAGGAAAAAATAAAACGCTGTTTATTATAACCGCATACATGTTGAGGTCAAAGAAAAGGATTTCTCATAATTCCTACTGCATTGTTTCGGAGTGTTCCGATTGGCTGAAATGCGAAATTGTGGATTAAAGTGCTTCTCAAATGTCTCTATCAATAATAAGCCCTTTTTCTTCTCAGAAGTCGTGACAAATAAGAAACGACCCCTGAGGACAATCCCCAAGGGCCGCGTCAGCAGGGCCTATTGTAAAAACACAGGTTAAGTATCACTAGCCGCTTCATATATATTTTTCAACAATTAAATGTTCCTATCAACAATATGACCATTTTGGACTCAGGAGCCTTCATTTATGATCCCCCGCGAATGAATAGGGCGGGAAATCAAATATTATTGATGTTTTGGCAATTTTTAAAGTTTGGTGAAGCTGAACTTCTGTCCACCAACACTAGCTTCAAACATTAGCCCACCCTTTGTGATAGTGAATGTGGCCATGCCTTTATTGTAGCTACCACCAGCTGTTGTAGCATTATTTTTCCCCCTACTTGCTGTCGCGTAACTACCGGCAGTATTAGCAGAGGCTCCTGCTGTTGCTGTTATTGCTGTGGCCTGTGCTTCTGCACC
Source organism: Desulfuromonadales bacterium (assembly GCA_012974435.1). Classification (GTDB taxonomy): domain Bacteria; phylum Desulfobacterota; class Desulfuromonadia; order Desulfuromonadales; family BM103; genus M0040. The sequence continues at coordinate 2,391 of JAAXQF010000064.1, forward strand.
GAACTCGAAGTTACCGTTAATGAACTCAGTAAGAGCACGTTTGTCTAGAAAAAACACAACCTGGCTGAAACCTACGCCACCAAGTTGAAAACCGATGGACGCCTGAGTCATTGTCGTATTGCCGATGCGTTTGCTTTGCTTATATACACGGCCTTTTCCATAAGCCCCACCAACTAAAAACCCAACCTTGCCGATCGTCGGAAACAGCGCATAACCATAGGCACTGTTAAACATATTTGAGATACCTGCATCCACGAAAATCTTCTTTGTGTCTGCATATTTATCGGCATATACACTTGAGCAAACCAAGGACATTAATAGCCCAATTATCAAAGTTTTTAGTATTTGTTTCATCGAAGGTCTCCTTTTAGAGATTTCTAAGATTTAGTTTTGATTGTAACTGGTTATGAGTTGGCGTCAAAGATGAAGGACCTCATTTATTCTGATATTTAAGAATGGGCTTTGGGTGCAGCGAGTGGCTACAGATGGAAGGAGCAGAGTTATTGTAAATCCTACTGCATTGCTTTGTAGTGTTCAGATTGGCTAAAATGCGAAATTCTCACAAACCCTGAC
>JAAXQF010000390.1 GCA_012974435.1 Desulfuromonadales bacterium
GTCACGAAGTGAGTCTTGCTGCTTCGAGCCAAAGATTGAACAAACATTTCCGCCGCTCGTTTGGTGGCGCCCATGACGTTGGTCGGATTCACCGCCTTGTCCGTGGACACCATCACGAAGTGCTGGACGCCAAAGGTGTCCGCAGCGCTGGCAATCACCTTGGTGCCAAACACATTGTTATTCACAGCTTCGGCAGGGTTGTGCTCCATCATGGGCACATGCTTGTAAGCTGCCGCGTGAAAGACCACCTCCGGAAGGGTTTCATCAAAGACAGCCTCAACCCGGTCACGATCCCTGACATCGCCAATAATAGTCCGTAAATGCAGCTCGGGGAAGGAGGAGCCCAGCTCCTGCTCAATTTGGAAAAGCGGGGTCTCTGCATTGTCAAAAAGCACTAAACATGCTGGCCCGAACCTAGCAATCTGTCGACAGAGTTCGGAGCCGATACTCCCTCCCGCGCCCGTCACTAAAACACGTTTGCCATCAAGATATTTTTGGACCTGCCCCTCGTGCAAAGTCACGGGCTCTCGACCCAGCAGATCTTCCAGTTGAACGTCACGAACATGAGCAGAAAGCGATCCGGAGAGGATCTCCTTCATAGGTGGAAGCGTCTGCACTTTAACGCCATGCATTGAGCACTCTTTCGTAATCACGCGTAGGAGGGAAGCAGGTGTCGAAGGCATAGCAATAATCACCTTTTCGATAGAATGAACGGCGACTTTCTTCCCCACAGAGCTTATAGGCCCAAAGACTGGTACGCCCTTAATTCGCGCTTTGATCTTTGCAGGGTCATCATCCAAAAAACCAACGACATTAAATCCCAGTTCCGGGTTCATCCTGCATTCCTGCAGCAGCCTATGACCAGCCTCACCCGCACCGACAATCAGAACACGTTTCCCTCTAGAGTAAGAGACTCTCCCACGACGCTCTTGCAAAACTCTCCAAGCCAAACTGCGAGCAAAAATGAAAACATTAAGAAAAACCCAATCGAGCAACAGAACCGATCTGGAGTAACCCTGAAAGTGCATGTAAACCAGAAAAATAAAACAGGAAAGAGCGTTGGCAATGGCCACGGATCGGACGATGTACGTTAAATCTTCGATCGAAGCATAGCGCCACATACGCCGGTAAAACCCGCTGACAACAAACACGAGGGGCTTAATCGCGAGGGAAATCCCCAAAAGAACCCAAAAAGAGGACAAGTGAGGTTCTGAAATGTTCCCATCAAAACGTACGAGATATGCGAAGAAGCAGCTAAGAGCTACAAATAACAGATCCAGCGGAAACAGCAAAAATCGTTTATACCTGTTCATCTTTCCCCCAAACCAATCCTGTGATTATCCCCATTGATCTATTTCTAAACAATTTTACATTTTAACAGAAATGCAAGCTCAAGTTGAGCAAATTAATTCCAAACAATGATGAATTAAACTGCACAGCATAAACTCAATGGCTGAGGCAACAAAATCGGGCCAGAAATTGAACCGAAGTAACGTTAAAAATCATCTCGCCCGTTCGCTTCACTCACTCGAGTACGCGGAGACAGCAGAGAAGCCACAACGAACATAGCCCCGAACAAAGCACAGGGATGAAAGGGGTCATGGGGATAGACCATTCAAAAGCAAGATTATTTTTTAGGTTTTAACCATAGACCTTGATAGATTTTCATCGAGGCGAATAAAGCCTTTGACTCTAAGATTTCTCTGCCGTCTCTGCGGCTCTGCGAGAGGCAAGCCCTTGACCTCAGAATAAGCCTTTAACTTAAAGGATCACCTGTGCTATTTGGCAGTTGTTTCAGGAACCAGGTGCACCTCAAGTTTACAACCCACGGCCTGCGCATATTTCTTCAATGTAGCAATTGTCGGTGAGTGCCGGTTTCCTGAAAGAGTTTACTATTCATAACTTAGCAACCTCGCGTTGGCGTCGTCTAGCAATGTCGAGATCCTTCTTCGGCGTTTTCTGACTTTTCTTGATAAAGACATGCAGGATAACAATTCTTCTGCCAACCCTGGTGCAGTACATCACCCTGGCAATCCCTTCCGGCCCACGTGGCCGTAACTCAAAGAGACCGTCACCCATTGCCCGCGTGTGCGGCATTCGCAGGGCTAATCCGAACTCCATTAGCAAACCGGCCAACCTTGCGTACGCAGCACGTATGCCCACCGGCAAGGCCTCAATTTCGAGACGCACCTTCTCACTGTAATAAACAATTGGCCAATTCATACCCCCTCCTACAATAAAAACATAACATATTTGTTATCATGGAACAACAAACAAAATCCATGTAAAACGAAAAGCAATTAGCCGCAGATAAAATCTGACAAACTTGAAGAAAAAGTTTGTAGGTTTAAGCCCTTAACCAAAAGCCCATAGCCGTTGACCTATCAGACCTTATCAGATTTCATCAGCGGCTAAAGCCTATAAGCTCTTCAGGTTGGTTCTAACCATAGATTTTGATAGATTTTCATCGCGGCTAACAGGCCTTTGCTCCTAAGGTTTTTCGCGTCCCTCGTCCGGCAACCCTAAAATTTCAACTGGCTAACCTGGAAGCCTGGCCCAAGGATCGGATTTACTCTTGACTCACCAAACCAGGCATGGCAGAGTATGTACATATAAACGTACACCCATGGAGATATGAAATGTCCAGAGTAACCGCAACAGACGCCCGTCGCGACTTTTTTGAAATAGTAAAAGGGGCAACAGAAAAACACGAAGTATACCGCATCCAGCACCGAAATGGATCTGTCGTGCTTCTATCCGAA
>JAAXQF010000022.1 GCA_012974435.1 Desulfuromonadales bacterium
GTCAGATGTGTATAAGAGACAGGTTTTTGCAGTAACCCCTGGCCGGCAGCTGTGGCTGACGGTTTCTCTGCCAACCAACCGGCAAACTCAGCGGCAGGGATAGCTTCGACAGTGGTGATCATATCGGCGTGCGCGACTCCGCAATATTCTGCGCAGAATAGGTCATAGCTGCCGGGTTCCTCGGCTACAAACCAGGCGTAGGTCTCCATGCCCGGGACGCAATCACGTTTCACCCGGAAAGCCGGCACGTAGAAGCTGTGCAATACGTCTTCAGAATTCAGCCTTACGTTGACCGGTTGTCCGACCGGGACATAAAGCTTGTCAGAGGTTTTGCCGTTCTCATAGGTGAAGAGCCATGACCACATGCGGGCATTGCCCTGGACCGGGATAGCGTTGTCCGGAATGCGACGCAGGGAGAGATAGCCTTCCCAGCCGTACCAGAACATCACCATGACCAGAATCGACGGGATGACGGTCCAGGTGATTTCGAGCCAGACGTTGTGATCTTTCTGGCTGAGTGGCACGGGATATCTTTTGCGATTATAACGCCAGACCAGGTAAACCATGGCCACCGTAATGCCGAGCAGGGCGACGCCACTGATGCCGAAGATAATATAGAAAGCCTTGTCGACTGCCTCGGTGGTAGTGATTAGAGGTTGGGTGTTCACAGTCTCTCCTTAGCGGTATAGAACATCAAAAAAGTTAAGGCCGATAAAGAGCGCCAGAATTGCCAACGCTGCAAACAATGAGAGCTGGAAAAGGCGGCTTTCGTATTTCATGTGCATGAAAACGGCGATCACCAAGCCTGATTTGAGTGTCGCGATGCCAAGGGCAACCCAGATGTTCAACGCACCCAAGTTGTATTGCGCTACGGCTACCGTGATCCCTGTGAGAATCAGCAGTCCGATCCAGACAATGGCGAAAGTTTTATACGGAACTATATGAGGGTGTTCTTCGGACATGATTTAGCCTTTTAGCTTCTAGCTGGTTAGTAATGAGAAAAATAGCTATCTTTAACAGATATGCTTTAAGCTCCAGACTCCTTACTCCGAGCTCCTCGCTCTATTTCTTTTAGTGCAAAATCAAATAATAGAGCGGGAAAACAAAAATCCAGATCAGGTCAACCAGATGCCAGTAAAGCCCGGCATTTTCCAGAATAACCCAATCATCGGCATTGACCCGGTCCTTTTTGATCAGGATCATGGCCCAGGCTATGACCAGGGCTCCGATGATAACGTGTAGTCCGTGCAGTCCCGTAGTTAAATAATAGAGATTGAAGAAGACCATCTCTCCGGGCTGCATCTCTTTAAGGTGGTCCGAACCGGGATAGATGCCGTGGCTGATTTTGGCGCTCCACTCAAAGTACTTGTTGACCATGAAGATGGCGGCGCAAACGATGGTGCTGCCGAGCAGCCTGAGGCAGAGTGTCTTGGCACCACGGCGTAGGGCGGTGATCGAGATGGCGACGAACAGGCTGCTGGTCAGCAGGACCATGGTGTTGCCGCCACCGAACCAGACATTAAGTTCTTTGCCGGCTGAAATGAACTCTTGTGGATAGCGAGCCAAGTAGACGGAATATAGGAGGAAAAGACCGCCAAAGAGCAGTATCTCAGTGAAGAGGAAAAGCCACATGCCGAACTTGGCACCAGTATAATCCTTGTGAACATGACCGCTCATAGGACTCCCGCTTTCGTGAAATCGTAAGGGCCATGAGTTACCACTGGATCTTCCTCGCCGAAATTCTCCATCGGCGGCGGTGAGGGGATCTGCCATTCGAGAGATGCGCCACCCCAGGGGTTGGCTTCTACCGGGTCGCCTTTGAAGATGCCACGAATAATGTTGGCGAACATCAGCACCAGTCCTACCGCCAGAATCCAGGAGCCGACGGTTGCCAGTTGATTCAGTCCGGTAAATTCAGGGACATAGTCGTAGTAGCGGCGTGGCATCCCCTGCATGCCGAGAACTTTCATCGGGATGTAGAGAATCAGGAAGCCGATGACCATGATAGCCCAGGCAACGGTTGCGATGGTTTTGTCGTACATGCGGCCGTAGATCTTTGGCAGCCAGTAGTGCATGGCGGCAAAGAAGGCCATGCCAGTGCCACCGAACATGACGAAATGGAAGTGTCCAACGACGAAGTGGGTATCGTGAACGTGGACATCTGCTGCCGCTGCACCGAGGACCAGACCGGTTAGTCCGCCAATCGTAAAGAGCAGGATGAATGACAGCGCGTAAAGGAGCGGTGGATCGAGCAGGATGGAACCCTCGTAAAGGGTTGCCAGCCAGTTGAACACCTTGATTGCCGAGGGAATAGCAACGATGAAGGTCAAAAACGAGAAGACCAAGACCGCCATATCTGACATGCCGCTGGTGTACATGTGGTGTGCCCAGACAAGGGAACCGGCAAAAGCGATGGCGATACTCGAAACGACGATGGCTTTGTAGCCGAAGGCAGGTTTGCGGGAAAATACCGGAATGATATCGGAGACCACGCCCATGCCGGGAAGGATCATGATGTAAACAGCCGGATGAGAGTAGATCCAGAACAGGTGCTGGAACATGATCGGATCACCACCCTGGGCCGGATCGAAAAGACCGGTGCCGATGACCCGCTCAGCAAAGAGCAGGGCGACGGTAATGCCAATGACCGGCGTGGCGAGGATCTGGATCCAGGCGGTGGCATAGAGTGACCAGGTAAAGAGCGGGATGCGCATCCAGGTCATGCCCTTAGTCCGCAAACGATGAATCGTGGTGACGAAGTTGAGGCCGGTGAGAATCGACGAGAAACCGAGAATAAAAACTGCCACAGCAGCCAGGGAAACGTTGGTGCTGGTCTGTGCCGAGAAGGGCACGTAGAAGGTCCAGCCGGTGTCCGGTGGTCCGCCGCCGGTAAAGAGTGATGTTATCGCAAGAATAGCGCCTGTGACGTAAAGATACCAGGAGAAGAGGTTGAGTTTCGGGAAGGCAACATCACGGGCGCCGATCTGGATCGGCATGATCAGGTTGCCGAACGCCGCCGGTATGCCGGGAATGATAAAGAGGAAGATCATGATCACGCCGTGTAGCGTGAATGTGGCGTTGTAAGTCTGGGCGCTCATGATCGTTTCACCCGGGGCGAAAAGCTCCAGACGGAGCAGCAGGCCGAGGATCGCACCAACACAAAAGAAGGTGATGATGCACCAGAAGTAGAGCAGGCCGATACGCTTATGGTCAGTGGAGAGGAGCCAGGCAAAGATCCCCGGATACTGCCCTTCATCGAAAAAGCCGCGATCGCTGGTTGCCGTAGTCGTTACATCACTCATAAATTCTTATCCTTCTTGCCCTTCTTGCCGCCGAACACCAGGAAGGCAGCGAAGATTGCCAGGGTTGTTAAAATAGCCGTAGCTGAAACACGCAAGATGTTGAAAACATAGGTTTTCTGTTCCGGGTCGAAACTGAAGCAGTACTGTACCATTTTACGAATTGTGGTGCCAACGCGCCCTGTTTTTGCTTCGTAAAGTGCCAGGGTCAGATCTTTGGGGAGAACGTGGGTGCCATGCAGGTAACGTACGATCTTACCCTCTGGTGAGACGACGAAGAACACCACGGGGTGTAGAAATTCTGTGCCGACTTTTTGAAAACGATAGCCAGCAGCATCGGTCAACTGAAGAATCGTCTCCTTGTCGCCGGTCAGGAAACGCCAGGCCTTGTCCGGGTACTGGTGTTTCATGGCAGCGTAGTAGGTGTCACGGCTACGTTGTGCCAACTCCGGTTTCTCCGTGTCATCAAAGCTGACGGAGATAACCTGGTAATCTTCGCCGCCCTTGAGCTTGAGTCCGGGCAGGACACGTGCCAGATCCCCTTGCAGGAAATGGCAGACGTTGGGGCATCGGTAGTAGACCGGCGCGATCACTGTCGGTTTTGTCACCAACTCAGCGAGGCTGACAGGGTTGCCCTGCTCATCAGTAAAGACCAGGTCGAGAGGGATGGTGGCGCCGAGCTTTTCATCGAGCCCGACTTTGCTTTCGTCGGCTTCTGTCTGCACGGGATGAACATGGACAGCAGGCTCCCCAGCGGTTTCGCCATGGTCTTCATTCTTCATTCCTGCATGCTGAGTGTGATTCATTTCGCTGGGTTTGGTAGGAGTCTTTTCAGCGGACTTGTCATTGGGCATCTCGTCCGGCTTGTCGTGGTTCATCCCCGCATGTTGATCATGCTCCATCTCACTGGGCTTGGCATGAGTCGTTTCAGCAGGTTCGCCGTTGTCCATTCCAGCGTGTTGCTCATGTGTCATCTCGGCCGGTTCGCTGTGCTGGTGCTGCTCTTCTGCTGCGGTTGCCGGACTGCTCAGCAACAATGCACAGAGAAGAACTCCGCACGCCGGTACCATAAGAACCACAGGGGCGAACTGTCGTTTTACAAGCTTGTCTTTAGTCATGAGGTCTCATCTTAAAATAGGAAAGTTGACAATCTCGGTAATGATATCAATTTTATAAAAGTTTGCAATCATTTCAGTCTCATTGAGTCGATTGCGCAGCTGTGGTTCTTCTGATAGCATGTGCGCGTTTAAAGGAGGTCTTTATGGAAGAATTGAAAGAGCGCATTATTGAGCTGGAAATCCGTTACGCTCACCAGAATGTCATGGTTGATGAGTTGAATACGGAATTGACCTCAGCGCATGCCCGGATTGATAATCTTGAACGCAAGGTCGGAGCCATGCACGAAATGCTCGGCAGCATGGGGCCTGAGCTCACAGAGTCTCCGGACGAATAAATGCTCAGAGATTTGAAACGCATAGCTCTTGAAGCCTGTGTTCTGATTGCTTTTGGCGCCTTGTTCGGTCTGACCCTGAATCATCAGCTGGTGATGGACGCCTTCAGTGGCAGTCTGGTCTCACCGCAGAGCACGACTGAAGAGAGCAGCTCGCCCGCAGCGTTGCCGATGCCTGTCTTGATCGATGAAGTCCAACAAGTCATGGCTTCAGGTGGCTTGATCGTTGATGCTCGAAGTCCTGAACTCTACGCCTCAGAACATATCGAAGGTGCGGTCTCGCTGCCGATGGTTGAGATCGATGCTGAACTGCCTGAGTTCCTTGGAACTGTTGCCAGGAATCGGGTTATCATCACCTATTGCAGTGGCTTCGGGTGTCCTGACTCTTTCGATCTGGGCATGACCTTGATAAGCTCCGGCTACCTCGATGTTAGAGTCTTCGAAGGCGGCTTTCCGGAATGGCGTGATGCCGGCCTGCCCATTTTTGGGGAAGGCCAATGAAGCGCGCGCAAATCTTTCTCTACCACCTCTCTCGCCTTGCTCTGGCGCTGACCTTTGTGTATGCCGGCGCCGTGAAAATGCAAGACGTGGTCGCTTTTGCCGGACATATCGCGGCCTACCAGATTCTCCCTTACGCCATGAACTACCTGATTGCAGCCACTCTGCCCTACGTGGAATTCCTGGCCGGGTTGCTGTTGCTGCTTAATACCCGGGTGCGACCGGCTCTTGTGGCTGTTGGCGGCATGAACCTGGTGTTCATGCTCGCTCTCCTGTCAGTTCTGCTGCGTGGTCTGGATATTGATTGCGGTTGTTTTGATCCGGGTGGTGGGCAGGATGTTTCGGCTGCCGCTGCGCTGTTGCGAGATGTCGGCTTGATGATTCTGGTTGTTCTTGTTTGGTGGTTGAGGGCAAGGGGCGCGTGGCGGGTGGCGCGTGGCGAGGAACACCCCGGTTAAACAAGGTCTCTGGAGCTCAGGGGTCTTTGCTATTTATCAGAATGCAGATGTAGGTATGGAAAAATTATGAGTGAAGGTTTTACCGCGCCACGCGCCACGCGCCACGCGCCACAGCCCTTAAAGACGTCTTGGCAGTCTCAACTCGCAGACAGTCTCACTACACCTGAACAATTGGCAGAACTCTTTGGCATCGATCCCGAACCCTTGCGTGCAGTGGCAGCGCGTTACCCCTTGCGGATTACTCCCCACACCCTCGCCCTGATTGAAGAACCGGGCGATCCGATCTGGCGGCAGTGCGTTCCTGATCTCTCTGAGCTAGCAGTTGACGATCTTCCTGAAGACTCCCTGAATGAAAGCTCTTTCTCACCGGTTCCGGCGGTCGTGCATCGTTATCCGGACCGGGCGCTTTTGTTGGTCTCTGGTCAGTGTGCCGGCTATTGCCGTTTCTGCACCCGCAAAAACCGGGTGGGTACCTCTGCGCTGGCTTTCTCACAGCAGCAGGTTGCCGAGGGCATCGCCTACATCGCCGCAACACCTGGGATTCGTGATGTTATTCTGACCGGCGGCGACCCGCTTCTTTTGGATGACGACCGTCTCGAAGATATCCTGACCCGTTTACATGCGATCCCTCACCTGGAGATCATCCGTATCGGCAGTCGGGTGCCGGTGACTTTGCCGGCGCGCATCACGCCGGAGCTCTGTACACTACTGGCCCGTTTTCAGCCTCTCTATCTCAACACCCATTTCAATCATCCGCGAGAAATCGTCTCTGTCAGTATTGAAGCGTGCACACGCCTGGCTGATGCCGGGATTCCTCTGGGCAATCAGACGGTTCTGCTCGGTGGTGTCAATGACGACCCTGCCGTGATGATCGATCTCTGTCGAAAGCTATTGAAGATGCGGGTGCGTCCCTACTATCTGCATCACCTTGATCAGGCCCGGGGCACGGCACATTTCAGGGTGCCTGTAGAGCGTGGGCTCGAGATCATCGCAGCGATGCGCGGGCAGATCTCCGGATTGGGGATCCCGCAATACGTTGTTGACCCGCCCGGTGGTCAGGGCAAGGTACCGTTGTTGCCTGAAAATCTTCTGGAAGTCGGGGAAGTGCTTAAGGTGAGAACCACTTCTGGTGTTATCGAATTGCCCAATCGTCGCCGTCAGCTTATTTAAGAGGTCATAACCGGCTGTTGGCGCGATTCCTGGTGCGTCGCTTGAGCTGGCTGTTATGACTCTTGAGATTCAGCGAAATCTGGTCAGCTTCTTCTTCTGTGAGCAAACCCTTCTCAATAAAATAGTGACCGAGTCTCGTTTGCAATGAACGCTGGTATTGTAGTAGTGCGTCAACCTGGTGTGGTTTGAGGTAGCCGAGTTCAATCGCTTTTTTGCCGAAGCGCGCGGCAAGGCCACGGTGCTGCAGAATTTGGCTGACCTTGGTATCTGAAAGCCAGCCCCATTTCTGGGCAAGGGCGCCGAGCGTTGGTCTCTGCCGTCTTTGCCAGACCAGGGCTTCGATCAGTTGCTGATAGGAGACTTTCCCATGGTAGTAGCTGTACATGCCGAATTCGAGGGGGATCGATGGTATCTTCGAGGGTCTGGCGTGAGGTTTCTGCTGCTTGCGCTTCTGGGTCGTAGTGTTGCCCCAGTGGGATGTCGTGTGCGAAGGTCTTTTCGCAGAGACGGTTTTGCGACTGACATGACGATTCTCTAGGAACTCGATAATCAGGTCGTAAGCTTGGCGGATTTCCCGGAAGCGTTCGGTCTGCTGGTTGCGGATATTCTTTGAAGCGCTTGCATGAGCGTCGGGATGATGAGCTTTGGCCCGACTGCGGAAGGCGGTTTTTGCACCGCTTGGCTGCAGGTAGTTGAGAAAATCACGAGACAGGTTGACCTCTTTTCCGAAGAGGGTTCGGCAGGCATTAAAAACAGCTGTTTCAGAATGTAAATGCATAGTCAGTCAAGGTCTCTGTCAAGTGGATGTCCCTACCTTTTTATAGCCTGTCGGCAGGGGGAAAAACAAGAGACTTTTCATCTGAACTAATAATTTTAACGTTCAAACTAAAAGTGGTGGGTTTTTAACGCAATGACGCAAAGATTAAGAGAAGTCGTATTACCTATTGTGTAAGAGGTCAAACTCATTTCTTGAAATTATATCGCTCGATTTTATGATTGCTTTGATCACAAATCATCAGGACCAAAAGCAACGACATCGTCAATCTTTTCTGTCTCTGTTATTAGCATGATCAGGCGATCAAGGCCGAGGGCAATTCCGGCGGCCTCAGGCATGGTCGCCAGCTCGGCGAGGAACTTTTCCGGGAGGGGGTAAGGTGCCTTTCCGGACAAGCACCGCAACTCTTCGTCCTCTTCAAAGCGGCGGCGTTGCTCCTCCGCATCAGTCAATTCGGAAAAGGCATTAGCCAACTCCAGTCCGTCGATGTAAAGCTCAAAACGCTCAGCGACCTGTGGCTCTCCTGGCTTGGTGCGAGCCAGAGCTGCAAGGCTGCTTGGGTACTCGGTCAGAAATGTCGGTCTCTCTTTGCCCAGGTGCGGTTCAACCTCACTGGTCAGAATCTCTTCGAAACAGTTTGAGGCCAGGGCTTCGTTCAGCCCCATTGACGCATGTTGGGCAAAGGCTTCAGCAACAGTCAACTTCTGCCACGGCATCGCCAGCTCGATCGTTCGTCCTTCTCTGTAAAGCTTGCCCTCCGGTACCAGAACAAACAGCAACTCCATACACTCATTCATCAGCGCGTTGTAGTCGATTCCGCTTCGATACCATTCAAGCAGGGTGAACTCCGGCAGGTGAAACTGGCCGCGTTCACCATCGCGCCAGACCCGGCAGATCTGGAATAACTGCTCGTAACCGGCAGCCAACATGCGTTTCATAGCCAGCTCGGGTGAAGTGTGTAAAGCGCAGGCGCCGCTGGCGAC
>JAAXQF010000254.1 GCA_012974435.1 Desulfuromonadales bacterium
TGCCAGAACACCGAACAGCAGTGAGCGGAAGAGCAGCGTCATCATGATCAGAACGACGACGAAACTGCCGGCCAGAGAGCCCATCATGCCCCGCACCATTTTATCCTGCCAGACCACGTTGAGATAGGTCAGCCCGGCCCATTCGGCCTTAAGCGGTGTCGGTGATGGATGGGTTGCCAGGTATTCATCGACGATGGCGACGACTTTCTCCATGTCTTGGTTGTCGCCGCTGGTCAACTGCACCCAGAGGTTGGCTTCCTGGTAATCGCGGGTCACCATGTGGAAGAGGCTGTCCTTTTTCTTCATCCCCTCCAGTTGTACGTAAACTTGGCCGACGCCTGCGGCAGTTCCGGGTACGGCAAACTGGCTGCGGTTGCGTTCGGCGTAAGCGGTCAAATCGGCTTCGCCCACGCCTGCCGGAGGGGCCAGGTAGTTGAGCTCGAAGTTGGCCTTGTTGAGGGCATCAACCACCGAGGTGCTTTTGCCGACGACCGGGTGTTTTGCCAACGCCTGCTGCAAGCCTTGCAGGTAGTTCAGCATCGCCGGTTGCTTGAAGAGCGGAGCGGTCATCTCCGCTTCCATCTCGTAAACAAAATCGGTGAAGGAGAGGGCGGTGTAGCGATCGCAAATCTCCAGGGCGGCATTGATCAGATCCTCGCCAACCAGCTCTTCCTGTCCGGCAAGAGCTTCGAGGAGTGCGTCCAGGTCCCCGGGTCGCACTGCTTCAACTCCGGTGAGTTTGTTGTTGAAGCGATCCCAGTCTAGATCTTTTGCAACCAGGTAATTGATCGTGTCGGCGAGCTCAAACCAGGAGGAAAGCACTTCACTGTCGATCTCTTCAGCCGCGCGCACCAAGGCAACAAACGCCTTGTGGGCATCAGCCGCTGAGATAGTTCCGTAGCGTTCTTGCAGGGTGTCGATTTCAGCAAGGAAGCGTTTGGTCTCTTCCGGAAAGATCTTTGCAAAGCGCGCTTCGCTTTCCGTCTCCAGGATAATCGCCTTCTCAACACAGTTGCACTGTCCGGGGCTGGTCGCTTCCAAAGTCAGGTAGGCGGTGTAGGTGCCGCCGAAGTGTCGGTTGAGAACATCGTCGGCAACACGAATCTGGTGGTCGGGCATGAACCACTTGACCGGGTTGTCATTGACGCTGATGGTGCTGATACCATAGAGGGCGACTGCGACCAGCAGGCAGACAGCCAGGACAATCGGTTTGCGCTGCAAGGTGCTGAAGCGGCCGAGTCCGGTCAGGAAGCGGCTTAGCGGGCGGCCTGCAGTGTCATCGGCAGAAGTACCTGCGACCAGTGATTCAAGGTTTTTCTGCGGCACAAAGACCATGACGTAAGCGGGAATCAGCGTCATGCTCATCAACCAGGCAACGGCGACTCCGAAGGCGATGTGCAGGCCGAACACCTGAACCGGTGGAATCGGCGTGGTCGCCAGTGAGGCAAAGCCGGCCATGGTCGTCAAGGTAGTAAACAGCATCGGTCTGAAAAGGTGGCCGATAACGCTGCGCAGGGTTTTTGCCTTGTCCTGGTAGCGATGATAGCTGTCGTAGAACTCGCTTAAGATATGCACCGAATCGGCCACGGCAATCGGCATCAGGAAAATGGCGATCATCGAGCTCATGATATGCACATCGAAGCCGAGCCCGATCAACAACCCCATTGTGGAGACCACGCTGACAATGGCTACTGCCATCGGCGCAATGATCAGACTGAAATTGCGGAAGAAAAATAACAAAAGGAGAAAGATCGCCAGACCGGCAAGCGGTGCCGAGGTTGCCATCTGTACCAGCATCTCGACGCCAAAGGTGTCTTCGGCGACCGGCAGGCCGGTGATGTAAACGCGGTCTTCTTTGGGCCACTCTGCGGTCAGGGCTCGGACCAGGTTGGCGACGTTGTAGCTGAAGGTCTTGTCTTTTATAGGCAGGTAAAGGCAGATCGCCTTTTCGTCTTCAGCGACCAGGGTTCCCGCATAGAGCGGGTTGCCCATGGCATCCTTACGGATTGCCAACGCCTCGGCTCGCGTTTTTGGCGGCGCTTCCATCAGGTACTCAAGCTTGAGTGAACCGAGTCGGGCTTGCTTGAGATTGTCGACCACGCTCGGTGCGATCAGCTCCTGACCGATGATAACGCTCTGGCCACGCTCATCAAAGAGCCGGTTCGGGTCGTGACTGAAGGCCTTGTTCAGCACCCTTTGCCAGGGATCACTGACCCGCAAATCAATGACTTGCGACTTCTCGTCGGTTGTGGCGACGCGGTCTGCGCGCGTCAGGATTTCCGGCAAGCCCTGCTCATTGCGATGCAGGTGCAGCAATTGGTTGGTCAGGCGGTCGATGCGACCGAGAGTTTCGACGTTAAAGATGCCATCGGCATGACTCTCATTGACGATGCCGACGATCACAAAATCATAGAGGGCATACTTCTCTTTGACCTCATGATGGAAAACCCGGACATGTTCGTCTTTGCCCAACATGTTTTCCGGGTCATTGTCGAACTTGACTTTGGGAAACTGGAGGGCAAACAACATTGTTGCCAACAAGGTTAATATAATTACCAGCCAGGGCCGGCGCAGGCTGAGGTCGGTTAAAAAAAAGCGATTCATAGTCCTCCCATTAACATTCAAAAAGACATATATATTGTTTTAGTGTTTTAGTCAACCGGCAAGAACAAGGATAGCATAAAATTTGCGTGTTTTAATTTTAGTCCAGGGATCGCAATGAAGTTTTTCTTGGGGAGGCAGACGCTCTCTTTTTGTCCTCTGAAATCTGATACATTGCCGTGTGAAAGGTGAACGTAGAGCTAACATCTTGTTTACAATAAAAAAATTGAAATAAAACATGGTTTGCTTTACGATGTTGACCCAATCTCAATCGATTGGGAGTTTCCACCCTTTAATCTTATGGATAGCTAATACAGAACCGATCTTTCCAGACCTGATCATATTTTTATCTGGACATTAACCATTCAACGAGGAGGTAAAGATGAAGAAGACGTCTATTGTAATCGCACTATTTGTTGCATCAATGATGCTTTTCGGATGCCAGGAAGAAGCTCCGAAGACAGTTGATACAGCAAAAAAAGTGGAACAAGCAAAAACGGCAAAGGCTGCTGAACCAGCGAAGGCCGCTGAACCAAAGAAAAAAGACCCCTTGGCAGCATGGAAAGCTAAATTTGATCCGAGCGGCGCCGAGTACACTTACATTCTCTCCAACATCTCGCACCCGGTTATCGAAGGTGTTGGTGTTGGTTATCGAATTCGTGACCGCGTCTGGGAAGAATCCGAAGGCCGTCTCTTTGTCGACTTCCGCCCTCTGGCCCAGTTGGGTGGCGAAAAAGACGTCATCAACAAGCTCAAGCTTGGCGCCGTTCACGGTATGCTGAGCTCCTCGGTAGCAGCACAGAATGTTGCTGACACCCTCGGCGTCGTCAATATGCCCTACGTCGTCGACACCTTCGACAAGCTCGACACCTTCCGCAACACTCCAGAGCTCTGGCAGCCATTTGCTGACAGTGCTCTGAAAAACGGTATCATGACGGTTGATGTTACCGGTTACGGCCCCTACGGTTGGGCCACCAACACACCGGTCAAAACCATTGAAGATGCCAAGTCGATCAACTTCCGTATTGCCCAAGCACCACTCAATGCTGATTTCTACAAGGCATGGGGAATGAAGTTTACGGTCATGCCTTGGCCTGACGTCCCTCAAGCACTGCAAACCGGCGTCATCACCGGCCTCGACCATACGGCGATCGTTTGCAACATCACCAAGAAGTTCACCATCGCCAAGAACTTCACCGAACTTGACTACGCGCAAGGACTCTTCATCCACCTGATGAACAAAGCCTGGTTTGAAGAGCTGCCCGCCGATCTACAGCAGATCCTGATCACGGTCATTACGGAAGAGAGCGCCAAGACCCGTGAACTGACTCGCCAGCAGCACGACACACAGGTTGCCAAGGCCAAGGAGGCTGGCGTGGCATTTTACAAGCTTTCCGAAGCCGACACGGTTCAACTTGTCGAACTGGCTGCACCTGTTTACGAGAAATGGGGTGCGCTGATTGGTATGGACTATTTCAAAAAGGTTCAGGCGACGCTCGGCAATTGATTCTTTAAGTAAAAACCGCTATGATCTGCGACCGGGGAGAGGCTCTCTTCCCGGTCGTTTTTTTTGCAGCAACGCCTCCAATGGCGAAGCGAACCATATTTTCAAGCATCTATAAGTTGGGGGTTTCTGCTTTTCGCGCCACGCGGTACACGCCACGCGCCTCTTTCCTATGAAAAAACTTATTTATTACATCCACCGTGTGTTCGCTTTTGTTGAGGATTGGAGCCTGTTTGCGACGGTTATGGTCGCCCTGCTGGTGGCGATCGCCAATGTCGCTTTACGCAAACTGACCAATGACGTCAATCTTTACTGGTCGGACGAAGTGGTACGCAAGACGATCTTCTTCACCACCTATGTCGGCTGTATCGCGGCGATCCGCAACCGCTCGCTGATTCGCATCGACGCCTTGCCGCAGCTCTTTCCCTTCCTGAAGAAGCCCCTCACTGTTTTCAGTCACATCGGTGTGCTGGTTTTCTCCGGCTTCATGATCAAACTCGGCTACTCCATGACTGAGATGGTCTACTACGACGAATACGCCAAAACAGCCTCATTGCAGATCCCCGAATGGTATTTCTACGCGGTGCTGCCGATCATGGGCGTGATGATGTTCATTCGCACCCTGATCATCATGGTTGAAGACTGGTTCGGTATCAAACTGTGCGAGCCCCCAACCGAAGATGAGGTGGCCTGATGGAAACCAACTACCTCGTCATCATGGCGCTGCTGGTCGGTTGCCTGGCATCAACGATCCCGGTCTTCATGGCGCTCTTCTTCACCGGTATGGCCGGCCTGGTCTGGATTGCCGGTATTGATCCGCAGATCGTTATCGAAGTTCTCTACCGCAGCATGGACAAGTTCGCCCTGATCGTTGTGCTCTTCTTTGTTCTTTGCGGCAATATCATGACCACCGGCAGTATTGTCGCGAAATTGATCAAGACGGCAAACTGCATGGTTGGCTTCCTGCCAGGAGGTCTGGCTATGGCCGGTATTCTGGCCTGTGGTTTCTTTGGCGCAATTTCCGGTTCTACGGTGGCCACGGTTGTCGCTATCGGCGGCTTCATGATTCCGGCGCTGCTCGAGAATAATTACGACGAGAAATTTACTGTCGGCGTCATGACCACGGCACCGATCCTTGGCGTGATTATCCCGCCGTCGATCGCGATGATCCTCTATGCCATGGTCACTAACGACCCGCTTGAGGCGCTCTTTTTAACCGGTTTCGTCCCCGGTTTCCTGATCATGTTCTTCATGTCCCTTTACGCGTACTTCTTCTGCAGACGCCGGGGCACCATGACCATGCCGAAGCCGAGCATGCAGGAAGTATTTGCCACCCTGCGCGAAAGCTTCTGGGCTCTGATGCTGCCGGTCCTGATTTTCGGTGGAATCTACTCCGGCTACTTTACCGCCAACGAGGCGGCCGTGGTCGCCTGCTTCTACGCCTTCGTTGTCGAAATCTTCATTCACCGCGATCTCAAACTGCGTGAAATAAAAGGGGTCGTCATCTCTTCTGCGATCACCTCGTCAACCCTGCTCGTGATTGTCGCCGGTGCTTCGGTCTTTGGCGAGTACCTGACCTTTGAACAGATCCCCGGTCAGATCGCCAACGCCGTGGTCGAGAACATTCAGTCCCCCTGGGTTTTTCTCCTCTCGGTCAATCTCCTGCTGCTGATTATCGGCATGTTTATGGATATCATTTCCGCCACACTGATCCTGACGCCGATCTTTCTCCCCCTGCTGAGCCGTTTCGGCATAGACACCATGCATTTCGGCCTGCTCATGACGCTGAATCTGGGCATTGGCTACTGCACGCCGCCGCTGGGCGTCAGTCTCTATATTTCGGGGGCGGTCGCCGATCGTGACCTGATTTATGTCTCAAAAGCGGTGATGCCTTTTCTGCTGATTCAGATTGCTATCCTGATGCTGCTGACGTTCTGGCCCGACCTGGTGCTCTTCCTGCCACACTTGGTGTACCCGCCGTCGTAAAAAGATGGCTTAAGCAGTTGATCTTAAATCAGTTTTTATCAGTCCTTATCTGCGTTCGAGAATGGTCGGTTTTTTAGTGTTAGACTTGTTGAGTTAAGTCGTCTTCATGACCTGTTGTTTGAGTGTTTTTTCAGGGAGGTTTTGATGGAAACGAAAATATTGGTTCCGGTCGATGGTTCAGACACCGCGGGTCGCACTCTCGAAAAAATCATTACCTTAAAAGAACGTTTCCCGAAAGAGTTGACGCTGCTACATGTTGTCGATGTCGACAAATTGGCGTACCGCATGATTCCCGACTTCCAGATCGAAATGGTGAGGGAAAATGCCGGCAAGGCCGGACAACATGTGCTTGACAGCAAGGTTGCCATCCTTGAGGAGGCCGGCTTTAGCGTGGAGGCCCGCCTCGACTTTGGCCCGCCCAGGCAGTCTATCTGCAAAATCGCCAACGATGAGGCCTTTCAGCTCATGATCATCGGTCGGCGCGAAAGCACCGGCGAAATCCGTGATGTTCTGTTCGGCTCGGTGGCCAATTATGTTCTGCACAACGTCGCCTGCCCGGTCCTGCTCTTCTGACCTTCCTCTCTCAATCTTTCAGAGTGATCCATGAATTTTACTGCCGAGGACCTGAAACAACTCGAAGCTCTGGAGATTGAGCCGTCGAAAGCTGCCCGTCAGCTTGCCTGGTTACGCTGTGGACAGCTCGATATCAAGCTGGAACGTTGCTGCACTGTCGATGACGGCATCACGCAACTTCAGCCTGAGTCCCACGCTTACCTGAACAAGGCTTTTGACTCGGCGATCGCAGCCGGACGTCTGCGCCGCTTTGTCCCGGCTTCAGGTGCGGCATCACGCATGTTCAGCCCCCTGCACGCCGAGAGTGGTGTTTTCGATGCTTGTCGTGCTGTCGAACCGCTTACAGAGGCCTCTCAGGCGGAACTCAACCTGCGGCGTTTCCTCGATGAAATTGAGTCCTTCGCTTTTTATCCAGACCTGAACAACGCCATGGCGGAAGATGGCCAGGATTTGCAGCAAGCCCTGGCTGACCGCGACCTGCCTCTGATCATCCGTTACCTGCTGGAATCCTGTGGCCTGAGTTACTCACGACTACCGAAAGGCCTGTTAGCCTTCCACGCCGCCGTTGACGGTGCCCGCACGCCTTTTATCGAGCATCTCGCCGAAGCCGCGCTTTTGAACTGTCTGGATGGTGTTGTTCGCCTGCACTTTACCGTATCCGCAGAACACCTTGAGCTGTTCAAGGCTCAACTTGCCGCATGGCAAGAAACCCTTGCTGCGGCCTACGGCTGTCATTTCGAAGTAAGCTACTCTACCCAAAAAGCTTCGACCGACACCCTGGCCCTGAATGCGACAGATCAGCCGCTACGTGACAGTGAGAGCCGCCTGGTATTGCGCCCCGGCGGACACGGTGCCCTGATCGAAAACCTCAACGACCTGTCTGGCGACATCGTCTTGATCCGCAACATTGATAATGTTGTTCCCGACGTGCACAAGGAAGCCAACCTGACTTGGGCCAAACTGCTGACCGGGTATCTCGTGGCCCTGCAGGAAGAACAGTACGCTCTGCTCAAGGCGCTCCATGATCACCCGGAAGACCCTATGACCCGGGAACTGGCGGTCTGTTTCCTTGGTGATCGACTGCAAGCAGACGTCTCACTCTTTGATGACAGTCAGACCTTGCTCGACAAGCTTGACCGACCTGTACGGGTGTGCGGCATGGTACCCAACAGCGGTGAGCCCGGAGGAGGGCCTTTCTGGGTGCGCGATAGCGATGGGCGGGTGAGCAGGCAGATTGTCGAAGGGGTGCAAATTGACAAGAACGATCCCGGGCAGGCGAAGATCCTGGCCGGTTCAACCCATTTCAACCCCGTTGACATGGTCTGTGGCGTCAGCGACTGGCGTGGCAGACCTTACGATTTGACCCGTTTTGTCGATGAAGAGGCGGTGATCATTACCAGTAAGAGGATGGAGGGACAAGAGCTTAAAGTCCTGGAACTGCCCGGCCTATGGAACGGCGCCATGGCAGGCTGGCACACCCTGTTCGTCGAGATCCCGCCGGAAGCATTCAACCCGGTTAAGACAGTCTTCGACCTGCTTAGACCGGCGCACCAGGCTTAAGCCTGCAGAAATAGAGTTAGGAGCAGCAAAGAGGGAACAGAATTGAATTCTGCTCGGATTGTTGACAAACCCCATATTGAATTGATGTGGGGTTTGTTTTTATCTGTCTGACTGGTTAAGCTTTTCTGTATTTTTTTCGGTAGTCTCAGAGCAACAGATCGTTAATCTGTTGCTCTGTTTGTTTACATATTTCTGACTTTGATCTTGATTGCCCTCTTCCCGTTGAGTGCCGCCGAACAGAATGAAATTAATCCGAAAAACTAAAAAAAACTGTCTGAGCGATAGCGAGTTTTTTTCTTCGCGGATTGATTTTATGGCGTGAGGGTATCCGTGATTGCCGAAGGCAATTATGGACAAACGGAGG
>JAAXQF010000557.1 GCA_012974435.1 Desulfuromonadales bacterium
ACATGAATCTCTGGGCAAGCTGGCGTTTCCGTGATGATGATTTGCCTGATGGGGGCACCGATTTTGTTAGCGTCGGTGTCAGCCTGAGTCTGCCTGTTTACCGGGCAAAAAGACGGGCCGAAAAAGCGGAAGCGCTTGCGGGCTTGCGTATGGCTGAAAAACAGGCCGAGTCTTTCCGGAGCAGCCTAGAAGAAAAGATCAGCAAGGCCTACAGCCGTATGGAAGAGACACAGCAACAGACCGAACTCTACAGCGAAGGTATCATTCCCCAGACAAGCCAGAGCTTTCAGGCGGCCTTGAGTTCTTACCAGGTAGGCAAGGTGCCTTTCGTGAGTTTGCTTGGCGCCTTGATGACGACCTATCAGGCAGAAATGGAATATTATCGTGTGAGCACCGAATATATGCGCAGTCTGGCCTGGTTAGAGGCAGAGACGACCCTGCCAATTATCGGCCAGCCGTTGCAGCTTTTGGAACAGAATTCAACTGACTTAACGGAATAAGCCTTCAAACACTGAACCTTGAGGACAACATGAGCACAAAAAAACGTTCAATCTTTATTATTGTCTTGGTAGGTATTGCCGCTAGTCTGGCTCTAAGCCTGGTTACTACCGGCAACAACAGTAAGCTGGGCGCTGTTGCCAAATTGGCAACGCCGGCTTCAGTTGAGGCGGAAGAGCAAGCGGTCCAGCAGTATACCTGCGGTATGCATCCCATGATTATTGTCGATGAGCCTGGACTCTGTCCCATCTGTAATATGGATCTGCTGCCTTTAAAAGTAGCAGGTAAAGAAGCTTCATCCACACCGGCCGGTGAGCGCGTGATCAAGTACTGGGTGGCACCGATGGATCCGACCTTTATTCGTGATGAGCCAGGCAAATCACCCATGGGTATGGATCTGGTTCCGGTTTATGAAGACGAGTCTGCCACGGGCTCTATTATCTCTATAGACCCTGTGACTTCGCAGAACATGGGCGTGCGCATAACGACTGTCACGCGAAAAAATATAAGTCGAACGGTTCGCACCGTTGGTCTGGTTGGTTACGAAGAACCAAAGCAGTTCTCCGTTAATAGTAAAATCGACGGTTGGGTTGAACGTCTTTACGTCAACGAAACCGGTCAGTTTGTCAAAAAGGGTTCCGCCTTACTGGAGATCTACAGCCCAGTGTTGGTCAGTGCCCAGGAGGAGTTTCTCCTTGCCCGTAACAACAGCCAATCGCTCGCGAAATCACCCTTTCCTTCGATCGCCGATGGCGCCAAACGGTTGCTCGAATCATCGCGGCGCCGACTGAAACTTTGGGACATTAGTGATCGCCAGATCAGTCATTTGGAAAAGAGTGGGGATGTTGCCAAGACGCTAACTCTCTATGCCCCTTATGACGGCATCGTCTCAATGAAAATGGTACGTGAAGGCCAGTTCATCAAGGGCGGTATGGAATTGTTGTTGATCTCGGATATCTCGAAAGTCTGGGTTTATGCTGATATCTACGAATATGAGATGCCTTGGGTCAAGGTTGGTCAAAAAGCGAAAATCATTCTTCCTTATGTCGGCAGTGATCCGATTGAGAGCGAAGTCAGCTACATTTACCCCTTTGTTGAGCCCAAAACCCGCACGATCAAAGCGCGCTTCGATATCGACAACCCTGACTTCACCCTAAAACCTGATATGTACGTCAACGTCCGTCTCGAAACTGATCCCGTTGAAAACGCACTGACAATTCCCGTCGAAGCCGTTCTTCATTCCGGCGAGAGGCAGACGGTATTTGTCGCCCTCGGTGATGGCAAATTCGAGCCGCGATTGGTGAAAACCGGCTTGCAGAGTGAGGCGGGAGACATTGAGATCGTTCAGGGACTGCTGGAAGGTGAGCACGTCGTCATCAGCGCCCAGTTTATGCTCGATTCTGAGAGCAAGCTACGCGAGGCGATCCAGAAGATGCTTAACCCTGAACCGCCAGCACCGGCGGAACTCAAGCATGACGGGCAGTCATTGCAAGAGACGGATAAAGACCAGAAAGAACTCGAGAGCCTTTTTGAATAGCAATTAAGGAGAGGCGATACGGAGTGTGTGAAGTGGTTCATTTGTTCAAAGAGCCAGCTTCCAGCCCCTAGCCCCTGATAAAAACATGCTTGAACATATTATTGACTGGTCCATCAAAAACAAGTTTATCGTTCTTCTGGTTACGTTATTTGTCACCATCGGCGGTGTCTATACACTTACCAAGACGCCGGTTGATGCCATCCCTGACTTGTCTGATGTTCAGGTAATCATCTTTACAGAGTTCAAAGGGCAGGCGCCACAGGTTGTAGAGGACCAGGTCACCTATCCCCTGACCACGCAGATGCTGGCGGTTCCCGGAGCGAAGGTCGTGCGCGGCTACTCTTTTTTCGGACTGTCCTTTGTTTATATTATTTTTGAAGACGGCACCGATCTCTACTGGGCCCGCTCACGCGTCCTTGAATATCTGAATTATGCTTCTGGCAAGGTCGATTGGTGGCTATGTCAAGCAATACCAGGTCGAAGTCGACCCCGATCGATTACTGGCCTACCACATCACCATCCCCCAGATCAAAAAGGCGATCCAGCGTTCCAATAACGATGTCGGTGGCAGACTGGTGGAGATGGCCGAGACCGAATTCATGGTGCGCGGACTCGGTTACATTCAATCCAAGGAAGATATCGGCAATGTTATGGTCGGCACCGATCGGCAGGGAACGCCAATTCTGGTGAAGGATCTGGCACGCGTGACAATCGGCCCGGAACTGCGTCGCGGCACAGCGGAACTCAATGGCAAGGGTGAGGCTGTCGGCGGTATTGTCATCATGCGGTACGGTGAGAACGCTCTGAAAACGATCGAGAATGTCAAACACAAACTCGAAGAACTCAAGGCCGGTCTGCCGGAAGGAGTAACGATCAAAACGGTTTACGATCGTAGCGGCCTGATCGAGCGGGCTGTCGATACGCTCAAAGAAAAGCTCATAGAAGAGAGCATTGTCGTTGCCCTCATCACTGCACTCTTTCTGTTTCACTTCTCCAGCGCCCTGGTGGCTATAGTTACCTTGCCGCTGGCTATATTGTTCGCTTTCATTATCATGAATTTCCAGGGGATCAACGCCAACATCATGAGCTTGGGTGGCATTGCTATCGCCATCGGCGCCATGATCGACGCCGCGATCATCATGATCGAAAACGCTCACAAACATCTGGAACGGGATCGCGGCAAACTGCCCCATTGGCAGATTATCGCCAATTCATCCAAGGAAGTCGGCCCGTCGCTTTTTTATGCGTTGCTGGTAATTACGGTTTCTTTCTTCCCGGTCTTTGCTCTTGGTGAACAATCTGGGCGCATGTTCAAGCCGCTGGCCTTTACCAAAACCTATGCGATGGCAGGAGCGGCTCTCCTGTCGATTACCCTGGTGCCGGTGCTGATGGGTTGGTTCATCCGTGGCAAGATTCCTGATGAGAACAAGAATCCGCTCAACCGTCTTCTGATCCGCATCTACCATCCTGTGGTTGATTTCGTCCTTAAGTGGCGTTGGTCGGTATTGATTATTGCCGTCCTGATTTCAGCGTCCAGCTATATCCCGTTCAAGAAGATGGGCTCCGAATTCATGCCTCCCTTATACGAGGGTGATCTGCTCTATATGCCGACAACTCTACCGGGGATTTCGATTACCAAGGCGAAGGAGTTGCTACAGCAGACGGACCGGATTATTGCTGAATTCCCCGAGGTCCATCATGTCTTCGGCAAGGCGGGCCGCGCACAAACTGCGACCGATCCGGCGCCGCTCTCCATGCTGGAAACAACGATCATGCTCAAACCGGAGGAGGAGTGGCGCAAATTGCCACGAGACCGGTTCTATAGCAGTTGGCCCGAGTTCTTAATGACCCCGCTGGCATGGGTCTGGCCCGAAGAGTCGACCATCACCGTCGAGGAACTCAAGGCCGAAATGAACGATGCGATCAAATTCCCCGGCTTGACCAACGCCTGGACCATGCCGATCAAGACCCGCATTGATATGCTCTCAACGGGCATCAAGACCCCGGTCGGCATTAAGATTATGGGAGATGATCTGCAAATCCTTTCCAACCTCGGCGAACAGATTGAGGCGATTGTGCGCGATATCCCCGGGACCTTAAGTGCTTTTTCCGAGCGCGTGGTCGGCGGCAACTATCTCGATTATGAAATCGATCGCGAAGCGATTGCACGTTACGGTCTGACCCTGGGTGACGTCCAGGACATCATTAAGGCTGCCATCGGCGGTATGAATGTGACCGAGACTGTTGAGGGCCTTGAGCGTTATCCGGTCAATATCCGCTATCAACGTGACTACCGGAATGACCTGCAGTCGCTGGGACGCATCCTGGTGCCCTTGCCCAACGGCAGTCATATCCCCATATCGCAGGTTGCCGAAATCAAGATCAAAAAGGGACCCCCGGGAATCAAGACTGAAAACGCCCGACGCACGGCCTGGATTTACGTCGATCTGCGTGGCATAGATGTTGGCACCTATGTAGATAATGCCAAACAGATTATAGCGGAGAAGGTTGATCTGCCGGCCGGCTACAACATCGTCTGGAGTGGTCAGTACGAATATATGCAGAAAGCGAAGTCGACCCTGATGGTCGTGATTCCGCTGACGCTGTTGATCATCTTCGTTATCATCTACATGAACACCAAAAGTATGGTCAAGACCGGCATTATTTTCGTTGCTCTGCCGCTCTCCCTGGTCGGCTGCTTCTGGTATATCTACCTGCTGGGCTACGATATGTCCGTCGCTGTCTGGATCGGCATTATCGCCCTGGCAGGGATTTCGGCCGAAACCGGTGTCGTCATGTTGCTCTACCTTGATCTGGCCTTCGAGCTCTGGAGTAAGAATGGTCGCATGGTCAATCTGGGCGATCTGACGCAGTCGATCCATTACGGCGCCGTCAAAAGAATCCGCCCAAAGATCATGACGATCTGCGTGATCATTGCCGGTCTGGTTCCGATCATGTGGTCGCATGGCGCCGGGGCTGATGTCATGAAACGAATTGCCGCGCCGATGGTGGGCGGAGTTGTAACCTCCGGCCTGATGGAACTCCTGGTTTTCCCGGTCCTCTATTTCATGTGGCGCGGCCTTAAACTGGAAAGATCGCTAGTGCCTACTGGGGAAGAGGATCCGCACGAGTAGTTGTTTTGAAACAATAAACATAGATTCAGCAAATTGCTGATCACAACCAACAAGGAGTTCAAGTTATGAAACGTTTTACTCTCGCAATGATGGCCTTAGCAATTGTTATGGGCATGCCTGTGATGGCCACAGCAGCAATGGATCATGACATGCATAAAGGTCATGATATGGCCGCCAAGGAAGGTGATTTCGTCGAGATCGGCAAAGATACCCAGAAAGGTGTTGTTGCCACAGTTAAGGTTAAAGTTTATGACGAAAAAACCAAGGCAACCATGGCCAAAATGGGCATGAACGCGACTCATCACGTCATGGTTTTCTTTACTGACGAAAAGAGCGGTGATGCAATCGCCTCAGGGAAAGCTGCACTGAAGATCAAAGGGTCTGACGCCAAGCCAGACATGCTGATGCTGATGGGCACCGGATTTGGTGGTGATGTTTCTGTCGGTGAAGGGATGGCTACGTTTGAAATCGGCACCAAACTCGAAGATGGGCAAAAACGTCAGTTTTCGATCATGTACCACAATATGTAAGCAATACGGGAGCCGTTATTCGGCTCCCGTCGTTTATAAACAAACAAAATAGACTGATGTCCAGGTTGGCATCGGTTCTTGAGTGGAGTCTCTTATGAAGAAGCTTAAGATAGTAACAATCCTCTTCACGGTTCTTATCACTGCACCTTTAGCGGCATCTGCAATGAGTCACCAGGATCATGCTGCTCATGATCACGAAAATGCTACAGAAACTGATCACCATGGAGAGATGAAACATGATGATCATGGTACCTCTCATGTTGCACAGAGTGGTCATGACGGCATAACCACCGATGGAAGCATGATGATCGTCGGCAGTATGGTCAGTAAGGGCGTCAAGGGGATGGCCCACCTCAAAGATGTTTCAGTAACCATGGCTGACATGGGTATGAAAACAACTCATCATTTCATGATTGCATTTATCGATGAAACAACTGGCGAACTGATTGAATCCGGGACAGTTGCTCTTAAAATAACCAATCCTGATGCCAAGGTCGGAGACCCGATTCCGCTGATGGGTATGGATGGCCACTTCGGTGCTGATGTGACTCTAGATATGTCAGGCGAGTACCATTTCAGGCTTGGAACAGAGTTGGCCGACGGGACCAAACGCAAGTACCACTTTCACCACGTTGTTGAATAATCTAGATCCAGACTGCACGTGAAGAAGAATTATCTCCGTAACAGTTAAAGATCGAAAATCTCGCCAAATACAGGGTTGATGCGCAGGTCATCAATGAACAGGCCTTCAATCAGTTGATCCTGCTCATCGTATGACTCCACAATTCTGGGGAGTTTGAGGCTTTTGTCCATCCATAGCAGATAGCTGTGAACCCCATCAACGAGAGCCTCCGGCTCACCTGTGATTTTCACAACAAGCATAGGGGTCTCGTGCTTGATTTCTTCTCGTAAAACCTCCACCGAGCCCTGTTGCGCCAGTCTCTGCGCATTCTCAAGCAAGGCCCCAAGGTCAGATTCGTCCACCCCATGTCCAGAGGGGCTAAGCACCAGCTTTGCTGTCGGTTTCATGGTAAATTTCAGGAACTTACTAAAGCCGAATGGTCGTAATTGCACTTTTCCAGTGTCTGGTCGGTAAACCAGGGCAGCCCCTTTGTGAGGCTTGACGAAATCCATGCACACGTAGCCTGGCTTTTGGTAGCGATAGCTGATGATGTGATCTGAATTCCCAAAAGAACGCAAAGTGGCAGAATAACGTGTGATTGACTGAAATTCTTCAGCGGCCTGAAGCAGGATACTCTCGGAGGCCATGGCCGGAGCCAGAGATATTAAAAATATGAGAAGACAACTAAGCGTTCGCATAGTGCACCCGCTCCTGCATATTCTTGACGGCAGATCTCATCGTAAAGTCGTGGTTCCAAACAAAAAGGTTATGGAAGAGCTTCCATTGGCTCAGGCGATCAAGGATAGGGGGAGTCAGTGCTAGGTTCCAGATGAATGTGGCCCGGGTAACGCCATTGCTTTCGTCCAGTATGGAAATGCCGGTGCCCACAAGGTCACCACTGGCCATCATTTCGATTCTGGAGAAAGGTTCGCACCGCGTGACATGAGTATGAAACCGAAGTGAGTGAGGCAGGAAGCCCTTAATCTCGTAATCAATCCGTGAGTCTTGCTGCAGACGGGACTCATTCCCACGGATGGCAACATTTGAATGTATGGCCACCATTCCGGGTAGGCGATAACGTCAACAGTGACATCCCAGACCTCTCTTGCCGGGGCCTGAAATGTACATTCTGTGACAAGTTTGAAGCCCTTCTTCATAAATGGACAATTCTTTGCCAGAGAAGCAGTCTGGTTATCTGTAAACCCTGACTTTTCTGCAAGGTGGATCTCAGATTAAACCTATTCAGTTGTTAATCCTTGTGAGCAGCTTTTTTGCGCTGAGTCTATATGCTTTTTTGCATTGTTAAGATTAAACAGGATGTCCATCTTATCAACTAATTCTACGGTCAGGTATTCACCACTGGAGAGGCTTGCCTGTCCCTCTGGCGATATTGCGGCCCCGAATTCAATGCCATTTGAGTAAATGATGTTTACGATAGGACCATCATAGATAAGTTTATTGTCAACATATAATTTTATCGTTCCGGCTTCCATCGGTGCTGTTTTTTCAACCTCGCCGTATTCATAATCGTCCATAAAGGCAATTTTAAATACGGGATTGCATTCTCGGCCTTTATCGAAATCGACGACAAATAAATTGATGACTTCTGTGCCGTCTTCAAATTTGGCCCTACCGGAGATGTAGGCTCTGCTCTCTTGCGACGCCCAATGATGCTTTACCTTGGAATAGTCTCTAATGTAAGAGTGGCCAGTCGTTGATAAAAACAGAATCAGAATTAAAACCGAAAATAATATTCTTGCCATTTTTGTCTCCAGATCTTCGTGGGTATTTTGTAAGGGAATCAATGTTTGTAAGTAATAAGAGCTAAAATATACATGGCAGCGAGATCAAAGTCCAACAGAAGAAAGTGTTATTATTCATCTCGGCAAACCCTGGGTGAAATCCCTTAATAGGAAGCTTCACTTCAATCAAACCAAGCCTCCAGGTCCAGGATTTTCTTGCCCTTCGCTGCAATCACAAATTCATGTACAGCTTGACCAATATGCTCCAGGCCGATAGTTCATCCAACAGCTTCTGGTTGAGTCTTCTTTTATCCTCTGAATTAAGGTACTCTACCGCCATCATGAACCCAGGAAGTAAATCGAAACAGATCCTTCGCTTATCCGCTCCTGTCCTTTGGGCGCTCATCATTTTCTGGCTCTCGTTAACTTCTTCACCTCCGCAACTTCCAGGCATTCTGGGTTGGGATAAACTCTTGCATGCCGGTGCTTATGGTCTCTTGTCACTTTTGCTGGCGCAAGCTTTCCTCTGTCCGCCATTTTCTATGAACAAACCCTGGTGGTTGGCAGGGACTACCGCTGTTGTTTACGGCGCACTTCTGGAAATTCTGCAACTCTTGTCACAGACCGGCAGGACCGCCGAGTGGTTGGACCTCTTCGCTGATGCTATTGGTGTTTTTCTTTGCTGTGTCGTATTCCGTCATATGCTGAAGTTATCCTGTTGCCATGATGAAAGGTCGGACACAAATAATGGATAAGACTCTGTATCTTGCTGCCAACGAAGGCTCGCTTGTCTTAACTGTTAACGACCGCTTGTCGAGAAACCTGTCACAGCAATATGACCAGGTTCAACAGGAGCAAGGTGTAGCGTCATGGCTGCGCCCGGAAATACTCGGTCTGTCCGCGTGGCTGAAACGTTGCCAAGCACAAGTTGCAGGTCTTCCGCACTTCCTCAATAAGGTCCAACTTCAGTATGTCTGGGAGCAGATTGTTGCTGATGATGTTGAGCGCACGGGTAATCATTTACTTCAAATACCACAAACAGCTCGTCGAGCCTTGCAGGCCCACCAGTTGCTGGTTCGATACTCTGCGAATTTTGGCTTTGATGAATCCTCAGAAGACCACAGGGCTTTTTTGCGTTGGCGTCAGGCATGGCAGGGCCAAGCGACGACTCAAGGCTGGCATGATTCGATTGAGTTGCCGTGGTTGCTTGTCAAGGCAGTTGTTGACCAACGTTTCACCGTACCAAAGAAAATCATTCTGGCCGGTTTTGACGAGATCTCTCCAGACATAGCTCATCTATGCCAAGTCATGGAATCGGCTGGTGCTGTGGTTGAAAAATGGCAGCCTCCGCCGTGTCTGAACATTCAACGCCAGAGGCTAACGGCGGACGATCCTGTTGATGAAGTGAGCCGCTGCGCACGCTGGGTCAGAGGCCTTTTGGAGAAAAACCCGTCAACAAAGATTGCTGTCGTTGCACCTCAACTTGAAGCTTATCAACCACTTATTGAACAGATGTTTTCCGCTGAGCTGGATCCTGAAGCGCTTCTTTCCGGCGTTGAGACACCTGACACCTTCAACCTCTCTCTTGGGCATAGCCTGGAAAGGGAAGGGGTTGTCCATGCAGCCCTGCGTCTATTACGCCTTGGTATTCAAATTGGTCACGACGAAATTAGTTGGCTTTTGCGTACGCCATATCTCCAGGGAGGGGAGTCGGAAGCTGACAATAGGGCGAAGATTGATCGTGAACTTCGCCGATTGAGGCGCTTTGACTGGCCACCGTCTCGCCTGTCTAAAACGCTCAAGGGTCTCTCCAGTAAACACTCTGTCGCGGTTCCTGAATTTATCTCACTGCTGGACACAGTGAATGAGAACCTTCGTCAATCCTCCAGAAAAATGCCAGGATCCTGGGCTGAGTCTTTTACCAATCTCCTGCATAAACTCGGTTGGCCCGGCTCTCGTGGTCTCTCCAGTCGTGAATACCAGGCAGTTCAACACCTTCGCGATGCATTTGCTGAACTGGCCAGCTTGGACAGCGTCTCAAAACCAATGAAGCGTTCGGAGGCAGTCAAGGCCCTTCTGCGAATGGTCTCTTCGACAGATTTTCAACCAGAGGGAAGTGCAAGCACAGTGCAGGTCCTTGGTGAGTTGGAGGCCAGCGGACTGATCTTCGATCACCTCTGGATACTCGGGCTTCACGACTCTGCGTTGCCTCGACCACCCAGCCCGAATCCATTTATTCCAATCCCCGTTCAGCGTCGTTATCAAATGAAACGTTCAGATTCGGAGCGGGAAAGTAAATTCGCCGAGCAGGTCGTCTCACGTCTCTTTTCAGCTGCGCCTGATATCGTGCTGAGCTGGCCTCGACGTGAAAAGGGTGCAGAACAAAGACCAAGCCCGTTTATTCGCCACATTGAAGAGGGCCACTTGGTTCTTGCTGACTCTTGCGCTCCGGACCTGGTCTATTGGAACAACCGGCCTGTACTTGATGAATTGACTGACCAGCTGGGCCCGCCGATCTCCAGCCGCAAACCTTTCACTGGCGGGACCGGTATCATCAAAGACCAGGCCCTCTGTCCTTTTCGCGCTTTTGCTCATCACCGCCTGCGCGCCGAGAAGATGGATGAGCCGGACATAGGTATTGATAATATGTCCCGTGGCAGCCTTGTACATACTGTCCTTGAGCTCTTCTGGGACAAGACGGTCGATCAGCAGACGCTTCTTTCTTTATCGGAAGAGGCGTTGGCAAGCTCTCTGTATGAGCGTTTATTCCTGCTGGCGAGACTTTGGCTTGAGATGGAGTCAGGCCGCAAACCTTTCCGGGTTGTTGCTTCTGAAAAAAGCCACCAGATAAAAATTGGTGATTTGTTGATTCGCACCCGAATTGATCGTGTCGATGAACTTGAAGACGGCACCTGCGCAATTATTGATTACAAGACCGGCCAACCCGATCCTCTGCAGTGGCTTGATGACCGGGTCACTGAACCACAGCTGCCTGCTTATTGCCTCGGTATGTCGCAAGGCCAGATAGGCGCGGTCATGTTTGCCATGGTTCGCAGCAAAGAGAAAGAATGTGGCTTCCGTGGCGTGGCTCGTGATCTTGAAAGCTGGCCCGGGGCTAAATCACGCAAGCTCAGCTCGAAACTTGAAGAGAAGGGGTGGCTTTCTTTTGACGATGTTTTGACTCACTGGCAGAAAAGTTTGCCTGAGTTGGGGAATGCTTTTGCGCGTGGTGAGGCGCTTGTCGATCCCGTTGATCCTGATCTCGCATGTAAATATTGTGACTTGAAGGGTTTGTGCAGAATCACGGAGAAAGTGGCAGGCTTGCAGGAGGTTGATAGCGATGATTAAGGCGCAATCACAACAACCTGCGGATTGGCGAGAGCGTCAGACAGCAGTCGATATCACACGCTCCTGCATTGTTCAGGCTCCGGCCGGTTCAGGAAAAACAGAGTTGTTGGTTCAGCGACTGTTGGCGCTGTTAAGTATTGCTGAGACCCCTGAAGAAATCCTTTCTATCACTTTTACTCGTAAGGCCGCCGGTGAAATGAAGCTGCGATTATTGCAAGCTCTTGAAAGTGCCTGCGATGATGACCCTCCTGTTAAGCCTCATGCTTTCGAGACGTGGCAGCGTGCTCGCGCTGTGCTGGAGCGGGACCGTCAAAAAGGGTGGGGGTTGCTGGATAATCCAACTCGCTTGCAATTAACCACTATCGACAGCTTTTGCTCTCTGATAACACGCAGAATGCCATGGATGTCGCGCTTTGGTGACCAGCCAAGGGTGACAGATGATCCCTCAGAGCTGTACTTGTCAGCCTCTGAATCACTCCTCTCAAGGGTTGAAAATGGTGGTGCTGGCCAGGAAGCCGTAGAACGACTCCTGATTCACCTGGATAATCGCCTGACTCTTTTGCGTGAACTGGTGGTCGCCATGCTCGGACGTCGTGACCAATGGTTGCGTCACCTCATGACAAACCACGAACAGGACCCTCGGCAACTACTTGAGTCTTCGTTGCAGCTCTACGTCACATATTTTTTGGATCAGGCGCGTGCCGCTTTTGGTCGCGAACGTTGTGAGGAGCTTGCGGAGCTCCTTCGTTTCGCAGCAAGCAATATGGATGATGAACACAGCTTTGCGATCGCAGCTTGCGATCCTGTCGATTTTGAAGGCCTTGAGTTCTGGTCGGCAGCTGCCAACCTGTTGTTGACCTCGGCAGGAGGCTTGCGCAAGAGCGTGACTAAATCGATTGGTTTTCCTGCTGATAAAACGACACGGGCACAGGAGATGAAGCGCCGTGTTCTGGAGCTACTAGAGGATCTACAAGGATCTCCGGTGGTCGAACTGCTGCAGGCTGTGCGTCGTTTACCGGCAACTGTTTATGACCACGGCCAATGGCAAATTCTGCAGGCCCTGATCGAGCTGCTGCCGCTGGCTGTCGTCGAACTCAAGGAGACCTTTCGTTCGCAAGGACAGGTTGATTTTATTGAGATCGCCGGAGCCGCAAATGCTGCCCTCGGTTCGGTTGTCGAACCTGAAGAGCTTCTCCTGCAGCTTGATAGCCGAATTCGTCACATTCTTGTTGATGAATTCCAGGACACCTCCTTTGCTCAATATGATCTGCTTTGTCGATTGACTGCGGGCTGGGAGCCTGGTGACGGCCGTTCACTTTTTCTTGTCGGCGACCCTATGCAGTCTATTTATC
>JAAXQF010000240.1 GCA_012974435.1 Desulfuromonadales bacterium
GTGGAAGCCAAGGCGAAAAAGGTGCCGACCGGTCAGACGTGACAGCACGGCACCGGTGCCGAGGGCAACGGCGAAGGCATCCATGGCCAGGGCCAGGGCAAGTCCAGTTAAGGTGATGGCATCCATTTTGCTTAGTTATCCCTCTGTGATAAAGCCTTTGGGGTAGGTCTGCAGCGAGTTATTACGGAAGATAGGGCTAATTGTCAACCATTTCACTTTTTATACGTCTAACGCTTGTAAAACATGATGGCTATTCGTTAGTATGCCGAAGTGAAATTTTCGTCAGATAAATAGGTTGCAAGTCAAATAACTGCCGGCCCTTGAGCCGGAGAAGGACGGTTTTAAATGCGTTTTCTGCTCATTGTTGTTGCGATCTTTTTTTGCTCACAGACTACTTTTGCCATGACTGCTGATGGTTGCGGTGCTGGTACCTGCAACGATTGCCACAGCATCACCAAGGAAGAGACGGCACTACTCTTGGGCACCATGGTTGATAAGGTCAACAGCGTGGAGTTCTCGGAAATCCCCGGTATGTGGGTGGCTGAAGTTGAGAAGGGTGATAGGAAGTTGCCGGTTTATATCGACTTCTCCAAGCAGTACCTGGTGTCCGGTAACGTGATCCGTCTTGGTGACAAGGAAAACCTGACCAAGAAGCGCAGCGCACAGATGAATAAAGTTGATGTCAGCACGATCGCTCTGGATGACGCGCTTCTGCTTGGCAAGCCGACGGCCAAAAACAAAGTAGTGGTTTTTACCGACCCGGAATGCCCCTATTGCAAGAAATTGCATGAAGAGTTGAAAGAGGTTGTCCGCATCGATCCAAACATTGCCTTTCTGATCAAGCTGTTTCCGCTGAAAATGCATCCCAACGCTTACGGCATTTCCAAGAGCATTATCTGTAACAATTCCATGGAGTTGCTGGAGCTCAGCTTTGCCGGGAAGCCAGTTCCGCCGGCCAACTGTGAAACAAACGTGGTGGACCAGACGCTGGCTTTAGGTCCGACCCTGGGTGTTTCTTCGACACCGACCCTGATCATGCCTGACGGATTAGTTGTGCCCGGCTATAAAAAAGCAGAAGCACTCTTAACGATAATCGGTGAGAATATCGCCCAGGCGGCGAAACAATAAATTATTGTGGCAAAGCTTGCCTTCGATGCGTCTATCTGGTAAGAAACCTACCAGCTATCTAAAATTTCAGGAGGAATGATTGATGGGTTTGATGACTGGCAAGCGCGGTGTAATTTTTGGTGTCGCTAACGATAAAAGTATTGCCTGGGGGGTTGCACAGCAATTGCATGAGGCTGGTGCCGAACTGGCTTTTACCTTCCTGAATGAAGCGTTGGAAAAGCGTGTCCGTCCTCTGGCTGAGAGCCTGGGCTCAAAAATTATCCTGCCCTGCGATGTTGGCACGGATGAAGAGGTTGAAGCGGTTTTCAAAGAGTTGGAGAAACAGTGGGGAACGATCGATTTTGTCGTGCACGCTGTCGCCTTCGCCAATCGTGAAGATTTGAAAAACCCCTTCTCCCAGACGAGTCGGGAAGGGTTCAACCTGGCCATGGATATCAGCGCTTACTCTCTGCTTCCCATGACTCGTTATGCCATGCCTCTGATGCCTGAAGGCGGCAGTATCGTGACGATGAGCTACCTCGGCGCTGTAATGGCTGTTCCCGATTATAACGTGATGGGGGTTGCCAAGGCAGCATTGGAAGCTTCGGTGCGTTACCTGGCTGCTGAGCTTGGCCCTCAGAAGATCCGGGTCAATGCTATTTCGGCCGGACCAATCAAGACTTTAGCAGCTTCCGGTATCGGCAACTTTAAGCAAAAACTGCACACCATGGAAGAACGCTGCCCGTTGCGGAGAACTGTCACTAAGGATGAGGTCGGTAAATCAACTCTCTACCTCCTCTCCGATCTGTCCACGGGTGTGAATGGCGAAATTCACTACGTCGATGGTGGTTTTAACATCTCGGCGTTATGATTTCGTCGCATCATATATGAGCATCAAAAAAGACCCCTTGCGGGTCTTTTTTGCGTAAAAGACAGGAAGTGGAACGCACTGTGCATTAAAAATAGCCTTAACTCCCACCACAGGGACTGTCCCCGCAGTTAAGGGGACTGTCCCAAAGCTTATAAATAATACAGATAACTAATCACTGATAACTGGAACCTCAATGATTCACGGTAGTACCACAGGACTAAAATCAAGCCAGGTCAAAGCGCTCGAGCGGATTTACCAGCGTCGTCTGCCTGCTGGAGAGATGATCACTGCGGAGCTTGCCCGCTATCTCACCGAGCAGTCGCGCGAATTACGTCGTCAGATCGGCCTGATTATCGATCGCAGCGGTGAAGTCAAATATGTCGTGCTGGGCGATGATCGCGAAATCGTTATCCCGGACCTGAGTGGTTACGGCATGGGGCGCAGTGGTCTGCGCGGCCTGCGTTGTATTCACACCCATCTCAAAGGTGAGTCACTCTCCCAGGACGACCTTAATGACTTGGCCCTGTTGCGTCTCGACATGATGGTCAGCCTTGCCGTTGGTGATGATGGTTTGCCCGGTGCCGTCAATTACGCACACCTGATCCCGCCCGACCCGGAGGGGCAGATTCATCTTTTACAGAAAGCCTCTTCGATCTATGCGTTGGATCTTGATTTTGGATCTTTCATCCGTGCTCTCGATGCAGAATTGGAGCGCTCACGCTCGGAATCCCTTGACCTTGGTGACACCAGGGAGAAGGCGATTCTGCTTTCTGTGACCCAGGCGCCGCTTCGCGAAGCGGAAGATGCTCTGGACGAGCTGACCGAGCTGGCTCGTACCGCTGATGTGGTTGTCCTCGATCGCATCATGCAGCGTTCGCGCAAGATGAACCCGCGCTCCCTGATGGGGGAGGGCAAGCTCAAAGAGGTTGTCATCAGCGCCCTGCATCGTGGCGCAACTCTGCTGGTGTTCGATCAGGACCTCACTCCGGTACAGGCACGCACGATTGCCGCCATGACCGACCTGAAGGTTATAGATCGCAGTCAGTTGATCCTGGATATCTTTGCTCGTCGGGCGCACACTCTGGATGGCAAGGTTCAGGTTGAGCTGGCTCAGCTCAAATATATTCTGCCGCGTTTGTCCGGTAAGGGCACGGAGATGTCACGCCTGATGGGCGGTATCGGTGGCCGTGGGCCTGGTGAAACAAAGCTGGAAACCGATCGTCGCCGGATTCGTGATCGTATCAGCCGCCTGGAGAAACAGCTCGCTTCCCTCAGTAAGGGGCGTCTGCAGCGACGCCAGAAACGTATCAAGAAGGGTGTGCCGATTGTTTCGATTGTTGGCTACACGAACGCCGGCAAGTCGACTCTCCTTAACGCCCTGACTCAGAGTGAGGTATTTACCGAAGACCTGCTCTTTGCCACCCTGGATACCTCGACCCGTCGTTTGCGTTTTCCCGAGGACCGGGAAGTGATTATTACCGACACGGTCGGTTTTATCCGGCAACTGCCGAAAAGTTTGATGGGAGCCTTCAAGGCGACCTTGGAAGAGATGGTCGATGCGCACCTGCTGCTGCATGTTGTTGATATCTCTAATCCACGTTTTGAGGAACAGATTCGCGCTGTTGATCGCATCCTGAGTGATCTCGACCTGGAAGAAATACCAAGAATCCTGGTCTTTAACAAAATTGACCTGATCCCCGATGAAGAGGTTGCCCCTCTCTGTCGACGTTTCGAAGCGATCGCCGTGAGTGCGCAAAGAAGAAAAACTTTTGCTGACCTGCTGCGGGAAATGGAAGAACGCTGTTGGGGCGAAGAATTACGCAGTATTTGACACTTAGCGCGTTTTTCGTGTAGCCTGTGCCCGCTTTCGGAGGTTTTATAAATGCGGTTTTTTAAAGTAATTGTCTATCTCCTGGCAGGGCTTGCCCTGGCAGGTTGTTTCTCAACCAATATCCCCTTCTTC
Source organism: Desulfuromonadales bacterium (assembly GCA_012974435.1). Taxonomy (GTDB): domain Bacteria; phylum Desulfobacterota; class Desulfuromonadia; order Desulfuromonadales; family BM103; genus M0040. The sequence continues at coordinate 3,942 of JAAXQF010000240.1, forward strand.
TCTTCTGGTTCTCCTGAAGAGGTTTCTCCTCAGCCCATGCTTGGGGCGGCAGAATCTGTTGCCCCTGCGGATGAAGCCGTTGTTCCGAGCGATAACGAGTTGCTCGCAGACTCGTTGTTTGAAGAGGTGGTCGAAGAGGCCCTCGTTGAACAGGTGGAGCCTCTTGATGCGGAGACCCTGGCTGACAATCAGCTTTTACAAGGTGTCGATCAGAACCCGCCGGAGGATCCGGGGAAAACTCTTGCCCTTCAGGAACCGGTCTACGATTTTCCCATCGTGGAAAATGAAAAGGTCCGCTATTTCGTTGACTACTTCACGGGTCGTGCGAGAAAAACCTTCAGAATATGGTTGGAGCGCTCCGGTCGTTACTTGCCGATGATGCGTGAAATCTTTGCTGAAGCCGGCTTGCCACAGGACCTTGCTTATCTGGCTATGGTTGAGTCGGGCTTCAACGACAAGGCTTACAGTTGGGCTCATGCCGTGGGCCCCTGGCAATTTATCGAAAGCACCGGCCGTCGCTACGGTCTGAAGAATGATTGGTGGTACGACGAGCGCCGTGACCCGGAGAAGGCCACACGCGCAGCAGCCCACTTTCTAGGCGACCTGTACAAGAGCTTCGATGGCGACTGGTACCTCGCTGTTCCTTCCTATAACGCTGGCCCTGGTAAGTTGCGCCAGGCCGTCAAAAGGTACAAAACCAGGGATTTCTGGGAGATCAGCCGTGGCAAGTATCTGAAAGCTGAAACCAAAAACTATCTACCAAAGCTCCTTGCCGTCATCCTGATCGCGAAGCAGCCCGAGAAATATGGCTTTACTGACATCGAGTACCAGGAGCCGATCGCTTACGAGACGATGGCCCTGCCCAGTAGCACTGATCTGGAAGTGCTTGCGCGTTTGAGTGGGTCTGACTATGCCGCGATTAAAAAACTTAATCCGGAGCTGAAACGTTGGTGTACTCCGCCTGCAGCCAAAGGCTTTGAAGTTCGTCTGCCGGTTGGTTCACAACCCCTCTTCGCTGAGAAATACGCGCAGCTTCCCAAGCGTGAGCGGGCTAATTATGTGCGTCACAAGGTTAAGTCGGGCGATACTCTGCTGGCCCTGTCACATCGCTATGGGGTGCGTGTTACAGATATCAAACGTCTCAACAGTATCAAGAACTCGCGGACTATACAGATTGGTGCCAACCTGATTGTGCCGCTCAATCCTGATTCAAACGGTTCGAAGCCGCTCGCTGAACTTAAGGATGATTACAAGCGCTCACGACTTTCACGCTACACGGTGCGCTCCGGTGATTCACTCTGGAAAATCTCCCGCAAGTTCAACGTCACAGAGAAGCAACTGCGTGTCTGGAACAAGCTGGGTTGGAGTAATACGATTCGACCCGGACAAAGGCTGATTGTCTCCTCGAAAAAGACTTCTAAAAAACGAACTGCGAAGGTTAAAAAGACCAGTGGGCCAGTAACCAAGATGGTCTACACGGTACGCTCCGGCGATACGCTCTGGGCGATCGGCCGTGAATTTGCGGTTGGCACAGGCCAGATCCGCAGCTGGAATAACCTTGCGGAAAATCATGTGCTGCAGCCAGGTGAGAGTCTGACCCTGCACGTGAGCAGTAACCGTGGCTGAGCTTGAACAAGCCGCTTTCCTGAATGATCTCCCAGTGGAATCACCAACAGGGTTTTCCCGTCTCTATTATGGCGCCGAATTCTGCTTCTGGCGTCTTTCTTCTATCGAAAAAACCCTGGCTTCCAGAGCCTGGTCACGTCGTGTCGATTGGGCCTATACCCTGGTGACGCCGGTTCTCGGCGAGGCAGAACGGCAGCAGCTCGACGGTTTTTTTAAAGCAGTCCTGCCGGAGCTGACTGCCGGTGATGAGGTCCTGATCTCTGACTGGGGAGCTCTTGAGCTGGTACGTTCTGTACGCGATGATCTGACGGTGATCCTGGGTCGAGCGCTCTCAGGGCAGAAGCGTGGGCCACGTATCCTCGATATGAACCTGGGGGACGAGCAGTCTGAATACTTCCGTCGCGGGTCCTGGCACAATCGCGACGCCGTGGAAATGCTTGTCGAGAAAGGGGTCACGCGCATTGAACAGGACAACCTCCTGCAGGGGCTTGCACCTCTGCCGAAATCTCTCGAAGGTTCGTTGCATCTTCCTTATGCCATGGTCACTTCAAGTCGTAACTGTCCATTTCGCTCCTCCCCGGAATTTGGTCCCTGTGCTGCTCCCTGCGGAGAGATCTTTACCCTGAAAACAGAGGAGACAGAGCCTCTGCTTTACCAGGACGGCAATACGCAATTTCTGCACAATGACACGCTGCCACATAACCTCTCTGAGCTTGGTATCAACCGGATCGTCAGACATCCAGAACTGGTGGTTTGAAATCTTCAGGTTTTTCCGTGGCGAGTGGCGTGTAGCGCGTGGCGAGGCAAAAGAAAAATCTGACTCACGCAGAGGCGCAGAGATAGCAGAGAAAGACTAGTTATTCTTAAATTTTTGGCTTTTTTTATTCTGCGATCTCTGCGTCTCAAGTGAGCAAAGCGAACGGGCGTGAGGTAGGTCGTGTTTTTTTCCGGTTGCACCTTCTGATCTCGGCCATGGTCCGCTGCGATTAAGCAATTGCCTTAATGGAGTGAAGTAGATAATCAGAATATTTCAAAAGATTTTTCACGCCGCGCGCCACACGCCACGCGCCTCTGCTAAGGTCGTAGTTTGCTTTGACAACCTCGATGCAGGCTGATAGTATACGTCGCTCTAAACCACTCGAAAGGACTTTGTTTCCATGCTGTCTGTACTTATTGCATTAGTGGCCGGTTCCGCGCTCGGCGCTGCCCTGTATTTCACCACCAGTCTACACCCCGCTATTTCCGCGATTACCGCTTTGGCCGGATTTACTCTTATCTACGTGCTTATCCTCAAGCAGGTTATGAAGGCCGTTGGCGATGCCATGGAGGTGGTGCAGAAAGACATCATGGCCAATCGTCCGGAAGCGGCAGTTCATAAGCTTGAAGGTTTAAAGAAGAAGTACCAATGGTGGCAGTTCTTCATCGACAAGCAGATGAACGCCCAAATCGGTATGGTTTATTACCTGCGTCGTGATTTCAGTAAAGCCTACGATTATCTTGAGAAGGGCTTTGTGCGTCACTGGGTGGCCATGGCGATGCTGGCGATTATCCAGATGAAGCGCAACCAGCCGAAGAAGATGATCGCGACTTTTGACAAGACCGTCGCTGGTACTCGCAAGGAGCCGTTGCTCTGGAGTCTCTACGCTTTCTGCCTCGATAAGATCGGCGATCGCAACAAGGCTGTCAGTGTCATGGAAAAAGGCCTGAAAAAGGTCGGCGGTGATGAGCTGATGAGTTCTAACCTGAAAGCTCTCAAATCTGGCGGCAAGATGAAGATGCAGGGTTACGGTGACCTTTGGTTGCAGTTCCAGCTGGAGAAGCAGGGTGCCATGATTCGTAAGCAGACTAAGGCCATGCAGGGTCGACGCAAGATAGTCAGAAGATAACGGCGTCGCCGTGTGACTCTTAATCAAGGTTATAACCATGGCCAAGAAAAAGTCGACGAAGCAGAAGACATCGACACCGAAAGAATTTTCCAGCAGCCCCTTCAAGGATTTGAAGGGGCTGTCTGCGTTCAAGGAACCGGCTGCTTTGCCAAAAAATGCGGACAATCAGAAAAGTAGCGTGACCGGGAAAACCGCTGTGCCTTTCAGTGGTGGAGTCTCTTTTGCTGATGAGATGGATTTCCTCGGGGTTAAGCCGCTGTCAGGGAAAACTATAGAAGGGCCTGCGCCAAAGCAGGGTAAAGATGTGCAACCTCCCTTTCTGTCCACGGATTCCAAGGAGGAGTGTGATAAGGAGGCCTTTCTTGAGGCCTTGGGGTCCATGGAAAAGACCTTTGTCGATGAGTGGTTAGAGGATGAGCCTGTTAAGAAGGCGGTCCCTCGTCGTATGAAGCAGGTTGAACGTGGCCAGCTAAAACCCGAAGCCGAACTTGATCTGCACGGGTTGACGGTAGAAGAGTCTAGCGCAAATGTTCGTTTCTTTCTTCAGGATGCTCTCTATCAGGGGTTTCGAACCACGCTTATCATTACCGGGAAAGGTTTTCATTCGAGTGATGGGCCGGTTCTGCGCCAAGCCGTGGAACGGTTGCTGGAGACCCAGAGAGATATTGTTCTCGAATGGGGGCTGGCACCGAAAAGTTATGGTGGGAGCGGGGCTTTGGTGGTTTTTTTGCGGCAGTCTGAGAAGACAGAACTTTAAAGAAACTATAGAGTAACGCTTCTGCTAGATCACCCCTTGAGGGCAACAGATTGTTAATCTGTTGCCCTGTTTGTTATGTTCTTAGCTTGTGGTTTTGCGTGAAGTTGCCTGGTCCTCCACCCCTGTTGCCGCAGCCGATGACGAATGGATTAACGGCGATCAGCAGGGCGAACTGTTTGAGGCGTTAGCCGAGTTTTCGCACTGCCGACGTTCAT
>JAAXQF010000401.1 GCA_012974435.1 Desulfuromonadales bacterium
GTTCTGGGTGACGCCGGTGATATCTCCCTCGACAGCGCGATGAGCCTGGGAGAGCGCTGCGCCGATGCCGCGCACGGTGCCGATAAAGCCGACCGAGGGAATGGCCCAGGCGATATAGCGAATGGTGGAGAGCTCGGAATCGAGACGGTCGCCGTGGGTCTCGCAGGTTTCACGTACCGAGGTGGCTGCATCTTGGATGTTGCGGGTTGCGGCGAACCGCTGGATCGAATTTAACAAAGCTGTGGGCAGCAATAACTCACGGCTCGCGTTCGGGAGTTCCTGTAATCGCCCCATCAACTCCCGTGTATCTTCCGGGCCGATCGGCATGTTGTCGGGCAATTGCAGCAGGTCTTCATCCAGTTGGCCCTGCTGACGCCAGATCGCGACTCCCTTGTAGATGAGGATCGCCATGGCCCAGAAGAAGAGGACCAGGCAGGCTTCCTGCTCGAAATCACGGATGACAACGTAGAAGCTTTGTTCCTGAACGGCGTCCGGTTGTTCTAGCATTCGGGCCTGTTGCATGATCAAGGAGGCCTCTGCTTTGGGTCGGATCAGGGAGACATAGGCTCCATGAACGATGATGAAGACCAACAGCAGGCTAAAGACCTGGTAGATCATCTCGGTAGGGAAGTTTTTTCCGCGCATAAGACGTATCACCTCATTCAGATATCAGTCGGGAAGGGGACTATACTGTCCACACTTATCTCTTCAGTCGATTTATAGGGGCGTGGCCACGCCGGTGCCTTCTTTTCCTTCGTGACCTTTCTCTTTGCGTCTTGCTTCACTTCACCGGGCTCTGCACTCTTCTGGGTCTGTTTACTGGTGTCCCTGTCGAGGGCAATGGCGCTGGCAGTGATCAGGAACAGGGCAAGCGTGATGGTCAACAATCTCATTTTGCATACCTCGCTATCCGGAAACCAATGTCATTGGCTGCTTCCCTGCTGTAACGGCGATAACTGAAGCGCAGTTCGGTAATGCTGGCATTACGCCAACTTGAACCCCGGACCACGCGATGTGCGCCGCTTGTCGGGCCCATCGGATCGACAGCGTTCTTTTCCGCATTGCCAGTGAGGGCGGAGTAGTAATCGTGGCACCATTCTGCCACATTGCCGCCGAGGTCATGAATGCCCGCCGGATTGGCAGAGAAAGAAGCGGTCGGCGCACTCGCTGCGAAGCCATCGTTATAGCCCTCGATGACCAGGGGCAGAAGGTGCCGCGCTGATTCATCGGCGAAGTTGCCTGCTTTGGTCTTCGGTGGATATTTCCCCGTCCAGGGATAGCGCGCCCGTTCTTTTTGGCCAGCCATCCTGGCAGCGAAGGCCCATTCTGCTTCGCTGGGCAGACGGTAGCCAGTGCCACCCGGATCAGCGACAACCATGGTGCCATTCTCTTCACGGTAGAAAGATGGTAGCCCGTCTTTTCTGCTGAGCCAGTTCATGAATCTTGCGGCGTCCTCCCAGGTAACGTTGGCGGCCGGATGTGAATCTATGTCGAGGGAACGATTACCGGACATGCCGGAAGAATGCTGCGACCGGAACAGTTTGTATTCAGCGTTTGTCACCTCATGAGAGGAGAGATAGAAGTGCCGCTGCATGGCGACTTTATGTTCACTTTCATTGGCACGACGTCCCGCCTCTTTCCTGGAGGCTCCCATGATGAAAGGCTTTGGTTTGATCAGGATCAGCTTCTGGCCGAGGCCCGTTGTTCTTGCAGGTTTTGGGGCGGTCACAGTTTCAGGTGCAGCAGCGGCCTGTTTGCTTTGCAACTTTATCTCTATGCGTTGACTGTAAGCAGCCTGTGGCGTCACGGTCTTGCTTGCGTTCGCATATCCTTTGGCCTTCATTTCGACAGTATGGGGTCTGGTGGTCAACCGGAAGCGACCGCTAGACAGAGTTTGCTTCTTGCCGTCGATAAAGAGGATGGCCTCTGCCGGATCCCCGGTGATGAAGATTGTTCCGTACTCCGGTTCGAGCTTGATGTTGAGATCACGCTCCTCTTCAGGTCCGAGTAGTACCTTGCGGTTTGCCGACAGATAGCCGGACAGGGTCAGGCGAAGGGCGTGCTTGTCTCCTGGCGAAAGCTCGATGGAAAGAGGCGTCAGCCCTTTGTAGCCACCATCGACAGTGACTGTGGCCCCATTCGGAACTGACGAGATGGCAACTTTGGCCGGTGCCGGTTCAAGTTGGTAAACAGCGGGCGTCATGTCCTGTCCCGCGACAACCTCAAGCTCGACTTCGAGAGAAGAGAAGTTCTCCTTGTTGAAGACCAGCTCGCGACTGCCGGCGATCAACTCCAGCTCCAGCGGCGTCGTGCCAAGCTCTTCTCCGTCGACGATCAGGGCTGCGTCCTCCGGTTCTGTGCGAAGAGTGACTATGGCCCAGGCCGGTTCGAGTTCGACTTGCAGCTGCTGTTTCGCACCGAAGCCTTCGATTTCGAGCGTTGTCTCGATTGGCAGATAGCGTTCATGTTCGAAGCCTATGCTGCGGCTGCCAGCAGGAAACTCCACACCCTGGAGAGGAGTTTCTCCAATCGCAAGTCCATCGATCAGGACGGTGGCTCCGGAGGGGGTGCTGGTCAGGTCAAGCAGGCCCGGCAGCTTCTCCATGGTGAAGTTGTAACGACTGCCGCTGCCGGTAATCTCAATGGTCTCTTCTAAAAGGAGGTAGCCTTGCTTCTCGGCATGGAGGGTGTAGCTGCCGGAAATCCCCAGGTAGCTGTCGCCGTATTTCAGTGGTGGTGGAAAGCCGGACACCGAGAGGCTGTCCGGAACGGGCGTGACCACGACGGAGAGGGGGTTGGCCAGTAGCACAAAAGCCGCTCCGATCAAGAGCAACAGGAACAGCACAACGGCCAGCTTCCGAAGCTTGCGTCCATCAGTTCGTGGCGCCTCTACAACAGGCAGAATCTGTTCTTCAACGGCGCTTTCCTGCGGGGGATCAACAGGGGGGCGCAGCATTTGGGAAGAGGCTTTGGAGAGATGAATCTCAACACGCTGTCCTGACAGATGCCAGGAGATGAGGGTGTCACCGATGCGGGTCGTGTCGCCAGCTTTCAGCCAGACCGAACCGGTCACCAGTTCATCATTGTGATAAACATCGCCGGGTGAGGTGCCGTCCGCAGGCTGCAGAAAGAGATGGTTGCGGGACTCGGCAACGTAAGCGACGATCCCCCCGTCGCCATCCAGACGAACATGGGCGGTGGCGTCCATGCCGATGAGCAGGGGCAGGCTGGTCTCGTCAAATTTGAGGCCCTCTTCTCTGCCGATTATTTCGATCAGACGGTTCAAATCGGTTCCTCGCAGCGCAGGGTGAAGACCATTTTGCCGGAACCCGGTCGAACTTTGAGTGTCTGCCGCACATCCCTGAAGCCGTTACGGCTGCCAGTGGCGGTGTAATTTCCTGTGCGCAGAACAAGTTGTTTTTCCTGGAAAAGGCCCAGACGGCCGACATGATATATCACCACATCCGTCAGCCCGTCCGACATAATCACGACTTCGATCTCGGCCTCGGCTTCGCTGACCAATGCGTCAAGCCGGTTCATCTGTGAGGCGAGAATCGGTCCGCGGGGAGAAAATTGCGAGGCATAGAGTAACGTTTGTCGGGCCTCTTTCCTGGGGCCATCGGTGAAGAGTCGCTCCGGTTTGGCGAAAATCGCTGCAATTTGGTTGTCCAACTCAACCCGCAACCTCGTGCGCTCCTTGCAACTGGAGGCGAAGGCCGCATTTGAATCCAGACTGAGCGCCTCTGTGCAGGTTTTTAACGCTTCCGACCAACGCTCTTCCCGCTCCAGTCGTTCTGCGTTCTGACGCAGGGTAGACAGCCTGCCGGCACGCTGGTTCAGTAAAAGCTGTTGCTGGAGATCGTGAACGGCACGATCTCCCGGCTTGATGGCTTCGGCTTTTTGCAGCGCTGTCCTGGCTGCAGTGGTTTTGCCTTCGGTCATTGCGTGGAGTGCACGGCTCATGGCCAGTTGAAACTCTTTTTCAGCGATCGTTGCTTTGACCCGGGCCAGAGCCTGCTGCGCCGGTGCGTACTCCGGATCAAGAGTTGTTGCTTCTGAAAACGCCCGAAGCGCCCCTTCCGGATCACCGGTGGTTTGCATGGACTGACCGTCTTGCATGAAGCGAAGCACGGTAGGGAGGTGCTCTGCTCTGCGCAGGCCCGTTGTGGCTCTCTCCTCATCGGCATCGATGGCGAGAGCCTGCTGGAAATACTCGACTGCAGGCTCCGGGTTGCCCTGCTCGAGAGCGAGCAGTCCCGCAGCAACGGCCTCTTCGAGAAGCACCTCTTTTGACGCCATGAGAGCGTTCAACTTGTCGATTGCTTCATTGCAAGCTTCTCGCGCCGGCAGGTACTGTTTCTCTTGCAGTAACTGGCTGCATTCTTTGCCCCGGGTGGTGGCCGCTACATAGCTTTCACTACCCCACGCTGCGACGTTTTCCGCTTCGGCTTCAGCCTGTTTCTGCAGCCAAGTACCGATCAGCTGTTCGATCTCGGCTGCCTCCTGGCCTGCCGCTTCCGGACTGGTGACAGACTGGTTTTGGATTGGAGCCTGCGGTTTGAGCGTGACGGTTTCCTGCACGCTTATCGGCGTCGTTTGGTTCTCGCTCATAAGCGGCAGAAGAACGACCAGCAGGGCAGCGATAACCAGCACCAGGCCACCAACCGCTATCAGCAGCGGGGCGCGGGAAGGTTTCTGCTCCTCTCTTGCGGTTGCATCAGGAGGGATCAGGGTCGGGGGCCTCTCTGGTGGTTCGCCATTGGCTCGTTTGGGGGTGGAGTCTTCGGTCATTGGTCGACCTTGCCTGGTTCGGAGCCAGAGCCTCCTGATTGGCCTATGTCATCCCCTGTGGGTTCGAGTGGCAAGCCCGTCTCCGCGGCGTAGATCTGGCGAAGCATATTGCGCCATTTCTGGTACTGTTCTTCGGCTGATCCGGTGAGTCGGACCGTTTCGCCGACGACCTCCACGACCAGGGGCTCTGCTTCGGAGGAGAAGGAAAGGCTCAGCTCTTCGATGACATCCCTGTGAATTTTGGTCTCCTCCTGCTTCTGGAAACCACTGTAAATCGCCGCGGCACCACCCATGACCATAACCCCGGGGAGGTTAGAGTTGGAGAGGTTGCTGTTGCCGGTACTGAGCGCGACGCCACCGATAATAGAGGCGAGGCCAAACAGCTGTCGGGTCAGGGCCTGTTTTTTGACTTCATTTAGAGCTGCGAGCTCTTCGTTGTAGAGCTTCCGCCAGTCTCCGTAGGGTTGCCAGAGATCATTGTAGTAGATTTCGTAATAACCATTGATGGTGTCGAGCAGCATATCGTCACGCACCTGAACGGCACGCACCCGCTTGAGCATAGGGTCATTTTCAACGGGGAGTCGGACCAGCGAATACCGACCTTCTTCATTGCGGGAGAGATGCCCGGCAAAAGCGTCACTGGCCATGTCTTGTGCTGTGCGGAGTTCGGAGACCTGCTGAATTTCGAGAATCGCGTCAGGCGGTAGCTGACTCCGGTGCTTGACAAGGTCGTTGGCGATGGTGTTGTAAAGATCCTGGAACGGATCCTTCTCTCCGGGGGATGTGCCGTGGAAATCAATCAGGTCGATCTCTTCGGTGTAGGATTTTTCAAACCACGGGACGCCGCGAGAATCATAGGCTTCGATGTTGAGTCTCAGCTGTTCACCATCCGAACGTATGATGGTTCCGCGGACCTGAATGTGGGCGGCGTTTTCTGCAGGAACGACCCGCACGGCTCCCCAATGACCGGTCCGTTGCATGGTGTACTTGAGGTGGATCGGGATGAAGCGTTCTTCAGCGCGACGAATCTCCTCGGACAAGCCCAGCTCACGGATTTCCTTGTCTGTTAATTCCTCGGAATCAAAGACAATGATCGCCACATCGAGCAGCTCCGAGCTGTCCAGTTCCTGCGTCGCGACGATCGGTTTTACCCCATCCGCAACCCTGTTGCTGAATGTTGAACATCCGGAAAGGACGAGGAGCGAGGCAAACAGTACGAACAACCTGTTCATCAATTATCACTCCTCTTTTTGTTTACGCCCTTGTACTTCCAGTACTCCTCCCAGAGTTTCTCTTTCAGCTCTGGGTCGGGTTCCTTTTCGGCAGCTTCGCGCAGTTGCCTGGCAACGATATCGTCATCCTCAGGAGGAGGCAGCTTGCCGCCGGGGGCGCCGTATGTTGATTGCTCCACGCCGCTGCCCTGAGAGCCTGAACGGCTCGTTGAGTCTTGGGCTGTCCCCGCGGTGCCTTCGCCCTGCTCTTCACTGGCGCCGCTCTCTCCGGAGTCGGTGTCACCCGATTCACCCGCTCGGCCGCTGCTCCCAGACGCGCTGGAACTGCCGGATTCCCTTTGACTGGGAACTCTGGCCGCAACTTTTTCCTCTTCCTTCAGCAAGCTATCGTCGAAGTCTCCCAGAGAGGAAAGAAAAGCTCCCTCCAGCTCCGCAGTTTCTTCAACCTGACTCTTGGCTTCCCCGAAGTCCGCTCCAGTCGTGTAAAAAATATTCTCATTAGAAGGAGAGGTCTCGCTGGCACCGGGCATCGCAGGCATTTTGGGACAGGGCAGACCTTCAAGAGAGATGGTGCCTGCCTGTTCCGCAAGATCCATGCAGTAATTGACGATCCGGGTGTTGAGGTAGACAACAAAGTCTTTGTAATCGGAAACCTCGTTGGCAGACATAGCCGGCTCTTCGAGTTCCTGCAGAGCCGTCTGCCTGGCACTATCGAGGGCGGTGATACTTTTACGGATAGAGTCGAGCTGCTGGTCACCGGCGTAGAGTGGGGACACAGTGAACACCAGAAAGAAGGCAAGGCAGAGGGTGTGGGCAATGACTGCCCGCATCGGCGAGGAACGCTTGAAACCGCAGGTTACGATGGATTGCATGGGCATTTAATGTCCGATGAAGAAATCGATCCAAAAAACTGCTGAAGTCATACCCTTTGAGCAAGGACAAGACTCTGGAATTATTCCTGTATCGGACATTATAACACCTGATTGGCGCAAAATGAACAGAGGCCCGCAAAAGGATGTCAAACGGCCGGTATTAAGATGGGGTAAATGCATAAGCTCTGTTAGCGTTCTGCGTTGCTTTGCGCCTTCTGGAAGTTTCGACGCCTCGGAGGTACACCGGAACAGGGGGCTTTTCTTGTATTGCAGAGTCAGTAAGAATTATGCATTTCAGTCAAACTGAGCACCCAAGGCAATGCAGGACGATTAATAGGAACAAATAAAGCCGATGGCCAGAGGACACCAATCTTATGTTTTCCACTTTAACCATCGACCCCTCTTCCCCCCCCCATTTCGTCGACAAAACTCTTGGCCATAGCTCGGGCGTTTTCATCTAAGGAGTTCAGGAGCCTGTGGTAAAGGGCATTATCTTCCGCACCAAGGTGAACGCTTAGTTTGCAATGCCGCACTCATTCATGGCCTTGCTGTTGCAGAAGAGGCAAGATCAAACCACACTGAATTACGTTGTAACTTGTGGCACAATCTGTTACACAAATATGATCCGCAGCGCACTTGCGGAGAAGACGTTGTAAGCGTAATTACAGATACTTAGGCATGGCTGGCGATAGTAGAGAGTCCCCAATCGACTCCCACCAATTAATTTTGACAACATCAGTCATTGCTATAGCAATGACAAAGTGGCTAAGAACAGATGCTTTCCACTCAGCGACTATCTAATATCCCATTGCTTGTTGTCTTCCTGACCGGTTGCCTCTTTCCGGCTCAGCTTTTCGCTTTAGACACACCCACTCCGACCTTTGTCCAGGCATTAGTCGGTGCCGCTCAATTCTCCGAAGACGATCTGACCTTTTCAGAAACATCAACAACCGACGGCACGGTTTCCAGCGACAGCGATCTGTCCACCATGCCGTATCTCGGCATGGCTTTTCAGTACCCTTTTTATGGTGAAAACACACAAGTCGGTTTGGACGGCAGTTTCCTGTTCGGCTGGCGTTCAAAAGACACAAAGGCTCGCGGCGGCAGCGGACAGATTGCAATCAGCATTGACAGTTCCCTATGGCTTGCCGATCTAAGTGTAGGCCTTTTCGTCAAACACACCTTCTTCAATCGCTGGAGAACCTATGCTGCAGTAGGTCCAGCCGTCGTGTTCGGTGAATACTCTGAAGATACAGACGAAGAGGATTCCAACAACGAAACCAACGAGAAAAACGACAATACTGATTCCGAGTTTGGCGTTGGAGCATACGCTCGTGGCGGATTTGATTACCTTTTCGACCAAAATGCCTACGTCGGGGTTTGTGTCCGCGGGCTCAAGACTAATATTGCATTTGACAGTGCTCCGGATGCATCCTCCAGTTTAAGTGGCGTCCAGGGA
>JAAXQF010000405.1 GCA_012974435.1 Desulfuromonadales bacterium
GCGCGTATTCAGGAGGTTAGTGGAACCGTGGGTTGATACCATGATGTTACCTCGGATATCAAGTTGGAATCTACTCTGGATGTAAGGGTTTAGCGGCAGGCATTCAGCTTGCCTCGGTTCGTCTGCCAGTGTTAGCATCAAAAGTGTAGGCAACGGAACCAGGGAACTCTTGTGCAAGACCAATTCGGACGAAAAATAGAATATTTGCGCCTGTCAGTAACGGATCGCTGCAATCTGCGTTGCCGCTACTGCATGCCTGAAAGTGGGGTCGCGGATCTTACCCATGGCGATGTGCTGCGCTACGAGGAGATGCTGCGGGTGACTGCCGCGGCCTGCCGCCTCGGGATTCGCAAAGTCCGCGTGACTGGTGGCGAGCCCCTGGTCAGGCGCGGTATTGTCGACTTTATCGGTCGTTTGGCTAGCTTGCCAGAGAAACCGGAAGTCACTCTGACCACCAACGGTCTGCTTCTGGCAGAACTGGCAGAGGAGCTTAAGGCTGCCGGCCTTTCTCGGGTAAACGTCAGTCTTGATACACTCCGCCCGGAGCGCTTTGAAGAGTTGACCCGTCGTCCGGGGCTGGACAAGGTTCTGGCCGGCATCGAAGCCGCCGAAAGAGTGGGGATGCTGCCGATCAAGCTGAATGTCATTCCTTTTGCAGATTTTAACGCTGATGAGATCGTTGATTTCGCCCGGCTTACGCTGGAGCACCCCTGGGATGTCCGTTTTATCGAGTTCATGCCGATCAGTTCTGACCTGGACTATGCTTCTAAAGACGGCATGCCGATCAACGAGGTTGAATCACGACTGCGAACTCTTGGTGAGTTGGAATCTCTTCCTCATCAGGCCTCCTCAGGGCCTGCTCAAATGTATCGTCTGCCAGGGGCCAAGGGCCGTGTCGGGCTGATTCCTTCTGTCTCCGGGCATTTTTGTGGTGATTGTAATCGCCTGCGAGTGATGGCCGACGGCCGGGTGCGTGGTTGTCTCTTTGATAATGAAGAGACTGATCTCAAAACGGTTTTGCGGGATGGCAGTGACGATCAAGCCCTGGAGGAACTCCTCATGGCGGCGGCCTGTGCCAAGCCGGAGAAGCACAAAATTAATGGTAAGGACTTCATGACGCCGAACCGGCGCATGCATGGCATTGGCGGCTGATAAAGGCTGGGGCTGGAGGCTGGTAAATAGAGACTGGATAAAAAGATTTTAAACAGAAAGGCCCGCTGAAAAATTCAGCGGGCCTTTGCTTTTATCATTTTACTTCGCGCTTCTCGCCACGCGCTACTGCTTAACGTGACAGCGGGCACAATTGCTCTGTGCATCAAAAGCACGTTTGCCGTTGTGACAGACACCACAAAGGTTGCCCGCGTAGATCTCATCCATGGTGATCTCTACGGTGCCCTGTTTCATTTTCGGGAACATGCCCTTGTTATGACAGTCTTTGCACTTGAGACCTTGCTCTTTATGTATCGTGCCGTCGAAGGTGACAGTGCCCATCGGGCTTTTGTTGAATTCGAGAGTTTTTTTGGCAGAGACAGCCAAAGCAGCTCCCGTGCTCAAAAACAGGGCGACAACAATCAGACAGATCACTTTTTGCATCGGTATTCCTCCTGAAACGAGTAGGGGGTATAGAGTCATTGGGTAGACGGGATTATTGTAACAGCTTGTCAGTACTCTGCAACGAAGCGATTCTCTATTATTTGCTCAGCCTTGATCGGGCAAGGCTTCGGCAAGGAGTTCCAGAATGTGCAGTGCTCTCTGATTCCCTTCGGCATGGTTGATACCATCCTGAAGCTGCATGATGCAGCCAGGGCAATCTGTTGCGACCAGCTCAGCTCCGCTGCTTGCAATGTTGCCGGCTTTTCTGGCGGCGATTCTCTTTGTGTGTTCGTAGTGGTAAACCGAATAAGTCCCACCCAGCCCGCAGCAGGTTCCGGCGTCGGGCATTTCGACAAACTCCACTTGGGGCAACGCTTTGAGAATCTGCCGAGGTTCCTTGGTGATGCCCTGATTACGTAGATGACAGGGGTCGTGATAGGTCACCTTGATGCGTTCTTTTGCTTTTGGGAGGGCCTCCAGTTTTTCCGGCAGACCATGGTTGGCCAGAAAGACGAAGATGTCCATGACCTTTGCTGACATCGCCTTGAATTCATCCCCCATGTCTGCGTATATGTTGCCGAGCCCGGAGTTGCATGAGGCGCAGGCGGTAACGATATAGTCAAAAGTGTGCCGGTTGACCGCCGCAAGGTTCTGATCTGCCAGACTCTCAATCGTCTTGGTTGCTCCTGCACTCACCGCAGGCAATCCGCAGCAGGCTTGGTCTTTGGGGACGATGACGGTGACGCCGAGAAATTTCAACGCCTTGAGAAAGGCCTCGCCGACTGCAGGATACATGTAGTTGATGCCGCAACCGGTAAAGAAGAGCACGGTCGGCTGCTGAGAATCTCCCGGGATAACCTCGGGAACTCTCTCGCGAAAAGGTTTGGCGGTAATGGGCGGAAGAGTCCTTCCTTTTTCAAGGTAAGGAGCCGGAAAACGCAGGTGCAGGCCGCTGTCCTTCGGGAGCTTTTTAAAGAGCAGAGACGATAGGTTGCCTCCTGACTTGGCCAACAGGTTCATCAGCTTCGGTCGACCGAGGACAGTGGCGACGCCCTTGCCAAAGGTGGAGAGACCGCGTTCCTCCGCGATTTGCCTCCTTGCGGCTGCAACGATGTCTTCGGTGTGTACCTTGTTGGGGCACCCTGCGCAGCAACTGCCACAGAGCAGACATTGGCTCAAGTCTTCCAGAACCTTGGTCTCGAGGCCGACTTCTCCTTCCAGGATCGAGTTGGCCAAGGCAATCTTGCCACGGGCGACTCGGCCTTCACGACGTTCAGCATCGAAGGCTGGGCAGTGGGCCCGGCAGGCTCCACACTTGACGCAGCGCTCTATTTCGTCTCGATAATCTTCGAGTTTTTTAAGTTTTGCCATAACTTCCGTGGCGCGTGGCGCGTGGTGCGCGGCGCGAACAATCTAGTAAAAGGGTTTTCTCGCTACGCGCTACTCACCACACTCTGCAGGATTTTCATCATCAAGGAAAATCTTTCCTGGATTGAGGATGTTATTAGGATCAAGCGATCTCTTGATCGCCTTCATGTATTCAGCAGCAACCGGGGTGATCTCCAGAGGTATGTAGGGGGCCTTGGCTATGCCGACACCGTGTTCGCCGCTCATGGTTCCGCCCAGTTCGAGAGCGGCCTTGAAAACGTCTTTGATGGCCCCTTCAGCTTTCATGATGTCTCCGGAAACTTTCTTGTTGACCATGATGTTGACGTGAATGTTGCCATCTCCGGCATGACCAAAGTTAACGATCGGTATCTGATACTTGTCAGAAATGGCGTCCACTTTGCGAATCATCTCCGGAACTTTGCTGCGAGGTACGCAGATGTCCTCGTTGAACTTGTCCGGATTAACATTGCGCAGAGAAGCCGAGACCGAACGCCGGATCTGCCAGAGGGCCTCGCTCTCTTCCGGTGTGGTTGCGATGCGGGTTTCAACCACACCGAGGGGTTTGATGATCTCGGCAATGCGGTTGGCCTGCTTGTCGAGAAATTCTCGATCCCCGTCGACTTCAATAATCAGCACAGCCTGGGCGGTCTCCGGCAAATCAAGGTCCGTTGCCTGGCGTACACAATCAATAGTGCGTCCGTCCATGAATTCGAGGGTCGTCGGGATAATTCTATTGCGGGTGATCGCAGACACCGCTTGCGCCGCACCGTCGATAGAATCGAAGAGCACCAGCATGGTTTTTTTCGCCTCAGGCAGGGGCAGCAACTTGATGACGATCCGGGTGATGATGCCGAGCGTCCCTTCGGAACCGCAAAGCAGCTTGGTCAGGTCGTAGCCGACCACGCCTTTCATGGTCGGGCCGCCGGTGGTGATGATGTCGCCGGTCGGGGTGACCACTTCAAGGCCGATGATGAAATCCTTGGTGACTCCATACTTGACGCAGCGCGGCCCACCCGCACATTCGGCGACGTTGCCACCCAGGGTTGAAAATTTCAGGGAGGCAGGGTCGGGTGGATAGAAGAGGCCGACTTTTTCTACGGCTTTCTGAAAATGCTCGGTGACGACGCCTGGCTCGACGGTTGCCACCAGGTTCTCTTCGTCAATCTCCAGGATCCGATCCAGGCGCTCGGTACAAAGTACGATGCCGCCTTTGGTCGGCAAAGATCCACCGGTAAAGCCACTACCTGCACCACGGGGGCAGACCGGGATGAGTTCACGATTAGCGAGCTTCATGACGAGGGCGATCTCTTCTGTGGAGCCGGGTTGCAGGACAACTTCCGGTAAAAAGCTCAGCTGGGTCGCATCGTAGGAGTAACAGATGCGCTCCGCTTTGCTGGTCAAGACGTTGTCTTTACCGAGGATCTTTTGAAGTTCTTTTATGGTTTTTTCTGAAAGCATGTTCTCTGCCTTTATGTGTTTTGTCTTGAAGATTTTAAAGCGTAACGCAAGGACGCTAAGAGAAGCAGGTAAAGACGCAGAGGGTGAATCTTTGACCCCTGAGTCGGGTCTCTTTGCGTCCTCTCAATTTAACTTTGCTTCTTTGCGTTAAGCGATTAAAAATTTGTTCATCTCACGTGTTACGGTGCAATAACCGGCAAAATAGTTCCACCATCCGGAATAATCACAACCTCCGGATTGTCCGGAAGCTGTTTGTATGCCATCTGCAAGGCCTCGTCAAGATGGTTTGCCTTCTCCATGCCCATCTTCTCGGTCTGCTCACGATTGAATTCACTGATCAGGATGACGCGCCAGTTGCGTGCTTTGCTCAGGGTCGACCAAGCCGTCTGACCGTTGATTTCGTAACGATTGCGCAGCGCCTTCTCGAAGACGTCAAGTTCTTCGTAATTGAACCAGTCAAAAAAAGTGGCGTTGCCGAAGCCATCCGGACAGGCTGCCAGCAGGATGACTGTTCCACCAGGGCGAACGGCTTGCACACCGTAATCGAGTGCTTTGTGGGCTTGAATGAAGTTGATGTCCTTGGGTTCGCCGCCGCAGGAGACGATGGCCAAGTCAGCGGCTTGCTGCAGTGGTGCAGTGTACAGCCTTTGCGCCAGTTCGCAACCTGCCAGGTGGGCCTGCTCCAGATCACCGCAGAAGGCTTTGGCGATTTTCTTGTCAGCCGTCAGGACGGTATTGAGTAAAAAATCAGGTTTAATTGTCTTTGCGGCTTCCAGAATGGCCTGGTGTACCGGGTTGCCGTCGAGATTGGCGGTGCGGGCCTGAGGGTTGCGGCCACCTTCTGCCGGTGGATTGAAGATGGCAAAGTGCGTAGCCATGCAGGTTGTCCGGCTGGCAACGCCCGGGACCAGACTCTTGCGTCCGCCGCCGAAGCCGGCAAAGTAGTGCAGGCCGATGGTGCCGGTGACGATGACCCGGTCTGCTGCCATGACTCGTCGATTGATCTGTACCGGCAGGCCGGAGCTTGTCTGGCCGAGATCCACGAGCTGCTCAGGGTCGTCACATTCATGATCATAAACTGTTATTCGTCCATAGAGAGAGCCAAGGATTTTACGATGCTCATCTTCTGTCTGCTTACGGTGAATACCAAGGGCGATGATGATCTCTATGTTGTTGTCGGCAATGCCGCAACGGTTTAACTCGGCAACCAGGAGCGGCAGATAGATCTCACTGCCGGTGTAGCGGGTGATGTCCGATGTGACAATGGCGACACGTTCAGCGGGCTTAAGGATCTGTGCCAGTGATGGTGAGGCGATCGGATTGGCCAGCGCGCGACATACCTCTTCCGTAGGATCTGGCAGGTCTTGAGGTGCGTTGGCGGTCAGGACCGGTGCATGAAGTTCTATCGGTAGCTTCTGCGAACCATATTTCAGTATTGTCTTCTTCAAACATCCCCCTGTAAGCAACTTCTTATTGTAGGCTTTCTCCCGGTTTAAGTGCAAGCGGATGATGGGTAGGGATCTCCTTGAAAGGGCTAAATAAAAACGGACCTAGAACCAAAACAAAGGCAAGGCAAACTCAAGCTATTTGTTAACGCAAAGACGCTGAGACGCAGAGAGCAATAGTAAGCATTAGGCCATTTTTAAAAGTTTTAGAGTTTTAAGAGTTTTTCCTCTGCGCTCTTTGCGACTCTGCGTTAAACATTTTTTTGGGTTATAGAACCGAATAAAAAAGGCCCGAGGCAATTAAATAATGCCCCGAGCCAGTGTCTTTTTACCGAAAGGTTCAATCCGTATAATCAGCCAAAAAATCCATCGCCTCGTCAACCGTATCAAAGAGAAAAAAGCGCCGTTTGCTGAACATGGCAACCGCGTTGAAAACCACCTTGTAGAGCCCCGTCACACCAACAATCGCACCAGCTTTGACATAACGTGTGTTGTCGCGAGCGACTTCTTTAAGCTTTGAAATGGTTTCCCCGCTGAAAGCGCTACCACCGGAAATCGTCAGAGTGAAGACCGATTTTTAAGGTTGCTTACGAACCTGTATAATGCATTCCTCGATGATCGCATTCATCTCATCGAGCGTAGCATCTCTGCAATCCATGACAAAAATTTGTTTACCTTTATGCTCTACAAATTTGGCCCGATCCATAGTTAACTCCCCAAGGTTGCTCGATACTTACTTTCTGATTGCCACATTATCTATGACAAGTCACCGATTGAGCAGAAGAAAATACCTGTAAACGTAACAAGAGAGAACGGATTAAAATCCATTCCCTCTTGCTTTGTTTCTCTCCAACCAGAATCAGGCTGGTGTGACTCCAATAGAGTGTAAATAATTTAAGTTTGTGCTGGTCTGTTCCCGTTCGAAATTATTGTTGTTTTTCTGGAAGAATTCTAGCGGCCACCTGAGCGACCATGATAATCATGATGAAACTGAAGAGTGGCATGATCAGATAGTCTCCCGGACCATTCACAAAACGAGGCATAGTGAAGCCAGAAAACCAACTGGTGCCGAAGAAGGCCAAACTACCGATGAGTGCTGAAAGCTTGAACATAATAAGACTCCTTTTTTTAAGAATGTCCGGTAACTGGAAGAGTAGACACATTTAGTTATCTATTATGCATCAGCTGTGCCATATTTTTACACATGCGGTATACGTTTAGATGTGCTTGAAATGATTAGGGATATGAGACTGTTTTAATGGTTGAGACGTTGTTTTGAAGGGTAATACGCCAAAAAGTGGTACTTCTGGCACATTGTTATGGTCAAAAGGCTACACAGGTAACCCTTTGCTTTTAGCAAATTCGAGGGAGTTGCTCGCCAGCAAGCATTTCAATTGCTCGAAGTCCACCGATGGATGTCTGCAGGCGAACCTTGCCGTCTGCTATTGCGGTCACTTCACCGATGATAGCCGCCTGCTTGCCATACTTGTGGTTTTGCATAATGAGCAGGGCCTGGTCGGCGGCTTCGGGAGCAACGAAGGCGAGTAACTTGCCTTCGTTGGCAACGAAGAGAGGGTCCAGGCCTAGAATGGCACAGGCCCCAGCGACGGATTGATCGACAGGCAGCGCAGTTTCCTGCAAGGTGATTTCAACCTGGGACTGTAGCGCGATCTCTTTAAGCGTGGTGGCAACTCCGCCGCGGGTCGGGTCGCGCAGGGTATGCAGTTGGCTACCGAGCTTCGCAACCAGTTCTGCCACCATGCTGTTGAGAGGGGCGCTGTCCGTAGTGATGTTACTCTCAAGCTCAAGCCCTTCGCGACTGGCGAGAACTGCCATGCCGTGATCGCCGATAGTGCCGTTGACAAGGATCTTGTCTCCGACCCGGGCGTTGATCCCGGAAATCTGTAAATCGTGCTCAATCACACCGATGCCAGAGGTGTTGATAAAGAGTTTGTCGGCCTTGCCCCGTGGGACGACCTTGGTGTCACCGGTAACGATCTTCACCTCAGCCTGCTGTGCCGCATCGCGCATGCTTTCGAGAACTCTTCTGAGGTCTTCGATGGACAGCCCCTCCTCGATAATCAAGCCAACGCTGATCGCCATAGGTGTGGCGCCGGCCATAGCCAGATCGTTAACCGTGCCGTGGATCGCCAGGTCGCCGATATTGCCGCCGGGAAAGAAGATCGGATCAACCACGTAGGAGTCGGTGGTAAAAGCCAGTCGCCCATTCGGTGCGGCAAGCACGGCGGCATCATTCTGATCACGTTGACCAATCCCGGAAAGGGTAGGCACGATCAGGTTGTCGAGCAGGTCATGGCTGAGTTTGCCGCCACTGCCGTGGCCAAGCAGGATTACATCGGATTTCATGTTAACTCCGTTAAACAGAGGATGGAGACTGGGGGCTAGGGGCAGGCAAAAGATAATAACCAGCCCCCAGCCCCCAACCCCCAA
>JAAXQF010000043.1 GCA_012974435.1 Desulfuromonadales bacterium
CACTTGTCCCAATACGCAGAAAGCCTCGTCAAAACGAGGCTTTCTGGTCGGCTGCATTCAAACAGCCAATTCCTGGTAGCGGGGGCGTGATTTGCACTGTTCCTACAGTGCGAACTCGAGTGCGTCTCAAATAGCACTATTCCCCATGGCACTCCTCTTCGCCGAGTACTGTGAATCGGAACCCCATTTTGACCCCCATTGACTCGTTAAAGTGGTTCATATTTGCATGCCGATCTACAAAGTGCCAATTGCGGCTCCTACCGTTCCGAAAATAAGGCACAACCAATTAGACATGTCCCGGGGCTAACTGACTACTCGAAAAATGGCAGCAAAATTAAGGGGGACGAATAAACGAGAGGACAGTCACGTCTATTTTTGCCAAATCGCCAATTTTCCAATTAATAAACCTGACACGTTTTCTCACAATTTCACACATCACTACCGTCAAATGGCTCTTTCAGCTATGCCTTTCGGCGCCGCAAACAACATTCAGGAGCTATAACCGACACATCAGGGCGACAACGCGATAGAATTTCTTATCGTTAATTCCTTACGACTACACTCACACCGAACAGGAACGCATCGATGCCGAATTGGCGATTCCTATTATGATGGCACACGGTACTATGGGTCTCATGATTCCAATAATGCGCGCAGCGACGTCCGGAGCAAGCGTGACTCGCCTGGGATATGACGAAAGATGGTTTGATTATTCAATGGGCCGTCAAGTCTGCCTGGAGGAAATCGAACAAATACTGCTGTTTTTCCAGGAACTGTTTTGAACTACAGCCTGAAGCTAGACTCCCCGGGCGAGTGGCTTGAAACAGTTCTGGCTAACTTTGATGAATTCCTGGTAGATCACGCGGCGAACGAAAGAAAAGCCTCGGCAGCTGCGTTGTCCATGGTTGCGCATTACCCGGATAAAGTAACGCTCGTCGAGACGATGGTGGACCTTGCTCTGGAAGAGCTAAATCATTATCGGCAAGTCTTGAATCTGATGCGACAGCGGAACTTGAATCCCGGCCCTGATGAGAAAGACCCTTACGTAAACGAAATAATCAAACAAGTCCGCCGCGGCGCGGATCATTACTTCCTGGATCGATTGTTGAGCGCTGCCGTTATTGAGGCCAGAGGCGCAGAGCGATTTGATCTCCTTGGTGCAGCACTTGATGATTCCGACCTCAGGGGTTTCTATAAGACGCTTGCCCGATCTGAACATAAGCATCAGGAGCTATTTGTAGTCCTCGCTAGAAGGTATTTCCCCAACGATGAAATTGACGATCGCTGGCAGGAATGGCTGCAGATCGAAGCCAGAATTCTCGGTTCATTGACAATTCGCCCTCGGC
This sequence comes from Desulfuromonadales bacterium, assembly GCA_012974435.1. Taxonomy (GTDB): domain Bacteria; phylum Desulfobacterota; class Desulfuromonadia; order Desulfuromonadales; family BM103; genus M0040. The sequence goes on from JAAXQF010000043.1 coordinate 1,347, forward strand.
TTCATTAATACAAGACCGCCGATGGCCAAACACGGTATGCCAATCCGCGACAAAAAGCTCATTAGCCGATACTTAGCGACCCATGCAGCGCCGGAAGTACGTGACGCTGCACGCTTGGTTATGGATCACTACAAATACTGCCTGATCATCCCGGCTTTTCAGGAAGATTGGCAGAAATTGCAAAGGGTTTGGGAAAAGCTTGATCCAGACTGTCTGATAATTCTCGTCATAAACGCATCAACAAAAGATGAGCCGCTGACTAATAGACTCATTTCCGATATCGAGACGCAGTCAAAAGCGCTTTGTTCAAGTGGCCCGCTAACATGCTTAACAACTCACGATCGGCGCACCATATTATTGGTTGATCGATGCAGCAACCCAATCCCTGAAAAGCAGGGGGTTGGTCTTGCAAGAAAAATCGGCGCCGATATCGCATTGACGTTGATCAACAACAGGCAAGTATTAGAACAATACCGACGCCGACGTCAGATTACCCGGGTCATATTTTGCCGCCGTTACAGGCAAGCAAGTCAACGCAACCATTCGTAGCCCTGCAGCAAGACTGTACCCGTTCACTCATCGCCCTGCACCAGGAATGGTCGAGGCTTGCACCTTGTATGAGATATCTCTCTATTATTATGTATGTGGTCTACGGTACGCAGCATCCCATTATGCATTCACAACAGTGGGAAGCACTATCGCCATTCATGCCGATCATTACGCAATGGTTCGCGGTTTTCCACGGCGACCCGCTGGAGAAGATTTCTACATTCTTAACAAACTGGCAAAAACCGGGACAATCGATCAATTGACAGGACCGTTGATAGAGATATCCGGCCGCCTCTCCGATCGAGTCCCTTTTGGCACAGGGGTTGGCATAAAGAAGATTCTGCACCTGGCTGATCCAATGAGAGATTGTCCATTCTACAATCCCGAAATTTTTCAATGTTTGAAGCAATTTCTGTGGGAATTAGACCGTTGCCAGGATGCTGCTGATCTTACAGATCACTTCAAAAATTCAAGATCTCAGCACTGGTGTGAATCCGTTGATTTATTTACCTTGATTGACTCAAAACGAAATCTAAATCCTGCGGTTTTCAAAAAATTTATCGTCGACTGGATGGACGGCTTCCGGACATTGAAGTTCATCCATTTTCTTCAGCAACATCACCTTGAACCGGTCTCCCTCGGTGACATCTTTGATGGCACCATTCTGCCGCTAATATCTCCGGCAGATCTGTCGGATCTCGACAGAGTAAAAGAACTGGTCACAACTCATAGTGGCTGAGTGGCCCTGATGAGGACAATTAGGGACAGCCATGAAACTTGAATTCATTTCGATATGAAACGATAGAATTGACATGCACTATTTGATGCGTGTCCTGGATTTTGACTGAACGTGTGGCATCCGCAGCCAAGTTATCCCCCCC
>JAAXQF010000549.1 GCA_012974435.1 Desulfuromonadales bacterium
ATCCTGATCCGGGTGATTAACCCGGCTTTTCCGGAAGGCATGATGCTCGCTATCCTGTTCGGCAATGTCTTCGCACCACTGATTGACCAGCTGGTCCTCAAGCTCCACATCAAGCGGAGGCTACAGCATGTCCAAAGATAGTACTGCTAAAGTCTTAAGCGTCGCTTTTCTCCTCTGCGTGATCTGCTCAATCCTGGTTTCGGCGGCAGCGGTGGGCTTAAGAGAACGGCAGGAGCGCAACAAATTGGAGGAGAAGAATAAGAACATCTTGCAGGCTGCAGGGCTCTATGAGGTTGACATACCGGTTGAGGATCAGTTCAGTAAAATCCAAACCCGGATCGTTGATTTGCAGACAGGTGAGTTCACTGCGGAGTTCGATACAAAAACCTTTGACAGTCGTGCCAGGGCGCGTGACCCGGAGACCAGTTATCGGATTTCTTCGGACCTTGACCTGGCGGCGATCAAGACCCGCTCACGCTACATGGATGTTTATCTGGTCATGGACAATGACATCCTGCAGCAGCTGATCCTGCCGGTGCACGGCAAGGGGCTGTGGTCGACGATGTACGGTTTTATCTCTCTTGCCAATGATTTTTCCACGGTGAATGGTTTCGCCTTTTACGAACACGGAGAAACCCCCGGTCTCGGCGGTGAAATTGACAACCCGAGCTGGAAAAAGCAGTGGCCCGGCAAAAAAGTTTATGATGAAGCCGGCAAGACCCGGATCGAAGTTCTCAAGGGGACGGTCGATAAAAATTCGCAGGACGCCATCTACCAGGCGGACGGCCTCGCCGGTGCGACCCTGACGGCGCGCGGCGTTGGCAACTTGCTCAAGTACTGGATGGGCGACAATGGCTACAAACCTTTTATCGACAAGTTAAAAACGGCAGGGGTGAAGCAATGAGCAAATCCAGAGAGGTTTTACTCGACCCTATCTTTAATAAAAACCCCATCGGCCTGCAGATTCTCGGTATTTGCTCGGCCCTGGCGGTCACCTCCAAGTTGGAGACAGTTATCGTCATGGCCCTCGCGGTCACCTTTGTTCTCGCGGGCTCCAACGTTTCAGTCAGCCTGATCCGCAAACAGATCCCCAGCAGCATCCGTATTATCGTTGAAATTACCATTATTGCGACCCTGGTCATCATTGTCGACCAGTTCCTGAAAGCCTATGCGTTTGGCATCAGCAAACAGCTCTCTGTGTTCGTCGGGCTGATTATTACCAACTGCATCGTCCTTGGTCGTGCCGAAGCCTTCGCCATGAAGAACCCACCGGGTCTCAGCTTCCTCGATGGTATCGGCAACGGATTGGGTTACAGTATTGTCCTCTTGATCGTGGCCTTTTTCCGTGAACTGCTCGGAGCCGGCAAACTTCTCGGCTTTACAATTCTTCCTACCACCAACGAAGGCGGCTGGTATCTGCCAAACGGTCTGATGCTCTTGCCACCGAGCGCTTTTTTCATCATCGGGTTGCTGATCTGGGCTTTACGTAGCTGGAAAACAGATCAGATCGAGAGTGACAACTAATGGAACATTATCTCAGTCTCCTGATCCGTTCGATTTTCATCGAGAATATGGCCCTCGCCTTTTTCCTTGGCATGTGCACGTTTCTCGCTGTTTCTAAAAAGGTGGATACCGCCATCGGCCTCGGCATCGCCGTTGTCGTGGTGCAGACCATTACCGTTCCTGCCAACAACCTGATCTACCAGTTTTTCCTCAAAGCAGGTGCTCTTGACTGGCTCGGTATGGCGGAGACCGATCTCACTTTTATCGGCTTGATCTGCTATATCGGCGTGATCGCCGCGATTGTGCAGATCCTAGAAATGGTTCTCGATCGCTTCTTTCCCTCGCTTTACAACTCGCTCGGGATTTTCCTGCCACTGATCACCGTTAACTGCGCCATTCTCGGTGGCTCTCTCTTCATGGTCGAGCGCGATTACAACTTTGCCGAGAGTGTCGTCTTTGGTTTTGGCAGCGGCACCGGTTGGGCCCTGGCGTTGGTTGCTCTGGCCGGTATCCGTGAGAAAATGAAATATGCCGATGTTCCGGCGGGCCTGCGTGGTTTGGGAATCACCTTCATGATTGCCGGCCTCATGGCCATGGCTTTCATGGCTTTTTCCGGTATTCAGCTGTAACGGTATGGATGATGATTGAAATAATCTTGGCCGTACTGATATTTACCGGGATCGTGATGATCCTGGTCGCACTGATTCTGGTCGCTAGGTCCTTGTTGATTCCGCCCGGAGAAGTGACGATCAGTATCAATGAGGATGCGAAAAAAAGGCTGTCGGTGCATCCCGGTGACAAACTGCTCGGAGTGCTTGGCAACCACGATATTTTTATCCCTTCTGCCTGTGGTGGCGGCGGAACCTGTGCCCAATGCAGGGTGAAAATAAACGCGGGCGGTGGCGATATCCTGCCGACTGAAACCGCGCACATCAACAAGCGGGAAGCGAAAGAAGGTTATCGCCTCTCCTGTCAGGTCAACGTCAAGCAGGATATGGAGCTCGAACTCCCCGCTGAAATTTTCTCCATCAGCAAGTGGGAATGCCGCGTTATCTCCAACGAGAGCCGTGCCACCTTTATCAAAGAGCTGGTTCTCGAATTGCCGGCGGGTGAAAACCTGGATTTTCGTGCGGGCGGCTATATCCAGATCGATGCGCCACCACACATCGCTGAATACAAGACCATGGAGATCGGCCAAGAGTTCCGGGAAGACTGGGACAAGTTTGACATCTGGCAATATCGCTCCGAGGTTAAGGAGCCGATCATGCGGGCCTACTCGATGGCCAACTACCCGGAGGAAAAAGGCATCATCATGTTGAACGTGCGTGTTTGTCCTCCACCACCAGCCATTGCTGATGCGCCGCCGGGGCAGATGTCATCATTTATTTTCAACCTGAAACCGGGGGACAAAGTGATGATTTCCGGCCCCTACGGTGAATTCTTTGCCAAGGAGACCGATACCGAAATGGTCTTTGTCGGTGGCGGTGCCGGCATGGCCCCCATGCGTTCACACATTTTTGATCAGCTCAAAAGACTTAATTCAAAACGCAAAATCTCATTCTGGTATGGCGCCCGCAGCCTGCGTGAAGCCTTCTACGTGGAGGAGTTCGACGAGCTTGCGGAGAAGTTTGACAATTTCACCTGGACTCTGGTGTTGTCCGACCCCTTGCCGGAAGACAACTGGAGCGGAGCGACAGGGTTTGTTCACCAGTATCTCTATGATAATTACTTGGTCGACCATCCGGCGCCTGAAGACTGTGAATTTTACATGTGCGGTCCGCCGATGATGAACAAGGCCGCCGGTGAGATGATCTATAATCTGGGTGTGGAGCACGAGAATATTATGTTCGATGATTTCGGGATCTAACTGCACGGGACACTAACCAGGAGCAAACTATGCGCTTTGAGCAGACACGTGCGATATTACAGCATCTCGTCCCGGACTATCACCGCAAGGTCAGCAACTACTACCAGAAGATGGCGGACGGCGATGTCTCGCCTCGTGTCCAGCTTATGCTCGATTACCTGATCGATCATGAGCAACACCGGGCGCTGGCTTTGGGGGAGTTCTGCCGGGACGCTTCGCCTCATGTTCTTGAACACTGGTTCAAGGGAGTAGAAATCAAATTTCCGGAGGCACGCAAAGATATTCTAGGCGAAGCGGCGCGAACAGACCTTGATCAGCTGATAAAAGCAGCAGTGAACTATAAGAGCGACCTGATCAGTTACTTTGCTCATCTGCTTGAGCGTTGCGACGGTGAAGAAACGACCAACCTTTTCCAGACTCTGAAAAGTCAGGAAGAGAAGGCGATGAAAAGGATGATCCGTCACTCTCAAGGGCTGGCTGATCTTTAGTATGAAAAAACGGTTCTCCCAGCTGAGCTTTATCTTTCTGCTCTCGGCCCTGACCTGCGGTTGTCAACAAGACGCAACGCCTGACACTGTTCGTCTCTCCGGCCAGACCATGGGAACAAGCTGGTCGGTCATCATGCTCCCGGAGGCTGTTGACGCAGAGTCCAATGCGTTGAAAGAGCTTCTGCAAAAGCGTCTCGACCAGATTAATAGCCTGATGTCGACTTATGACCCGGCATCGGAGTTGTCACAGTTCAACAATCAGATCAGCAGCGACTGGTTCACGATCTCGAAAGACACCGCCCGGGTCATTGAACTCTCACAGGAGATCAGCGCCCTCAGCGAGGGAGCTTTCGACGTCAGCGTCGGGCCCCTGGTAGAGCTCTGGGGGTTTGGTGCCACGCAACGGGGTAAAAGGATCCCCAGCGAAGACCAGGTCAGCAAAAGTCTTGCCCGGGTAGGCTATAAAAACATCCACCTGCGCAGAGAACCTGCGGCAATCAGGAAACAGATTCCGGAATTGCAAATCGACCTCTCTGCCGTCGCCAAAGGCTACGCGGTAGATGCCCTTGCAGAGATCCTTGAACAACGGGGCATCAGGAACTATCTTCTGGAGATTGGCGGGGAGTTAAAGATTTCTGGCCATCGTGGCGACGGCAACCCATGGCAGATAGCGATCGAAGAACCGTTGGAAGGGGTGCGAGAGGTCGCCGCAATTTTCCCTCTCACCAATACCGCCCTGGCCACCTCCGGAAACTATCGAAATTTTTACGTGGAAGACGGTCAGCGCTATTCACATACCATTGACCCGGTCAGAGGCAAGCCGATTCGTCACAAACTGGCGTCGGTCACCGTGCTTGCCATGACCTGCGCACGGGCAGACGCTCTGGCCACAGCCCTGATGGTCCTGGGAGAAGAAAAAGGGCGTCAGTTCTGCGAGAAGAATCAGATAGCTGCCTATTTTTTGATTCATGAAAAAACATCGACAACCGTTTATGCCAGTCCGGCTTTCGAACGGTTTCTGAAAGAGGCCAAGGAATGAAAGTTTATTTAGCGACGCTGGTATTTTTTCTGATAGCTTTTAGTGGTCTGGCTGCGGGTCTGCTTCTCAATCGGAGAGGACTGAAGGGCGGCTGAACGCCGACACCCAGCAGCGGCCGTGATTGCCGGTGTAAAGCAGAGACTGCTCCAAGTATCCAAAGTAAAATCGATCTGCTCAGTGAAGAAGAGGATCGATCGGATTAATTTTCTGGTCCGAGCGTTTGACCTTCCGCGCTAAGCTATGTATCATCAGAAGGTAAAGGTGACACCCTGCCAGGGTGTTCCATCCTTGTCCCGCAAGGTAATCGTCAAGAACATCACCCCGAGTGATGCTTCGAAGATTGCCTTCCCTTACAGAGTTGCGCTTGATTCTGCTTTCCCGGTAGAACGAGTCGCGGGTCGCTCTGTCTTTTGAAAAAAATAAGATTACGACGATTTCTGGGGCACTGCTGATTGCAGACGACTACCTTCTCTTCCGTTCGCTATAGGCCGTGGCCATAGGTGTTACTTCCACCTGGACACAAGGCACCTCCAAATTTCTACCCCATGAAACATCTTTCAACTAGCCGTAATAATGGAGAAAAAATGTCGCAAGAGGTAAAGATCTCAGTTAAAAACCTGTTCAAAATCTTCGGTCCTCATTCGAAAAAAGCCATGGCCATGCTTGAGCAAGGCTTGGATAAAGAGGCAATCTTTGAAAAGACCGAGACAACGATCGGTGTACAGAATGCCAGTTTCGAAATCTACACTGGCGAGATTTTCGTCATCATGGGCCTTTCCGGTTCCGGGAAATCGACCATGGTGCGGATGATCAATCGTTTGATCGAGCCGACCGTTGGCCAGGTGTTCATCGACGGCGAGGACATCGTCAGCATGACCAATGATGAGTTGGTGAAGATGCGGCGCAAGAAGATGAGCATGGTTTTCCAATCCTTTGCCCTGATGCCACACCTGACGGTTTTGCAGAATGCCGCCTTTGGTCTTGAGATGGACGGTATCGATAAGCAGACCCGTGAAGAACGGGCATTGCAGGCTCTGGAGCAGGTTGGCCTGGAGGCCTGGGCAGGCAGCATGCCGAACGAACTCTCCGGTGGCATGCAGCAGCGAGTCGGTCTGGCTCGCGGTCTGGCGGTTGATCCCGATATCCTATTAATGGACGAGGCTTTCTCGGCGCTTGACCCACTGATCCGCACAGAAATGCAGGATGAACTCCTTAAACTGCAAGCCAAAGCGAAGCGAACCATCGTCTTTATCTCCCATGATCTCGATGAAGCGATGCGGATCGGTGACCGGATCGCCATCATGGAAGGTGGCAGTGTCGTTCAGGTTGGCACACCTGAAGAAATTCTCCAGAACCCGGCCGATGATTACGTGCGCGCCTTTTTCCGTGGTGTTGATCCGACCAACATTCTTACCGCCGGCGATATTGCCACTGACACCCAGGTCACCATTGTCATCACCGATGGCAAAAACCCTCGCGCCGCCTTGCAGAGACTGATTAAGAATGACCGAGATTACGCTTATGTCATGGACAGCAATCGCACTTTCAAAGGAATTGTCTCAACCGATTCCTTGCGAGATATGATTGATTCTCCGGATCAACCGCAGTTGATTGCCAACGCCTACATTGATGATGTCGTGCCGGCGCATGCACGCGATTCGATGCAGGACATCCTTCCCGAAGTGGCAAGCCATCCCTGGCCGCTACCGGTTCTCAACGATGACGAGGCGTACTTAGGCGTCGTCTCAAAGAACCTTTTCTTGCGCACCTTACATCGCAGCGAGCAGGAAACGACAGAAGTGACGGCCTGATAAACCATACGGAGAAAAGTAAATCTGATGCGAATTTTCAATTTTGATGAACAGCTGATACCGCTTGATGAATGGATACAAATCGCCGTCGACTGGACGGTCCTCAACTATCGTGATTTTTTTCAGATAATCAAGGTTCCAGTTGAGATTAGCCTGGAGGGTTTGGAATGGTTCTTCTCAACCCTGCCGCCCTTCGTGGTGATCCTCCTTTTTGCCTTTGCCGCCTGGCGTTATGCCGGGAAAAGGGTGACAGTCTTTACTGTTCTCTCTTTCCTGTTGGTTGGCTATCTCGGGCTTTGGGATGACACCATGACGACTCTGGCGATGGTGATCTGCTCAGTATTGTTTTGTGCCATTGCCGGTATCCCTCTCGGTATCATGGCGGGTCGGAGCGATCGTTTCGAAATGTTTTTACGTCCGTTTCTCGATGCCATGCAGACGACCCCGGCCTTTGTTTACCTGATTCCGGTGGTCATGCTCTTCAGTATTGGTACGGTCTCCGGCATCCTGGCGACCATCGTATTTGCCCTGCCGCCGATCATTCGTCTGACCAGCCTCGGTATTCGCCAGGTTCACCCGGAACTGGTGGAAGCGGCGCTCGCTTTTGGTGCCACGCCCTGGCAGGTTTTACGCAAGGTCCAATTTCCCCTTGCCATGCCCTCCGTTATGGCTGGGCTCAACCAGACCATTATGATGGCACTGTCGATGGTTGTAATTGCGGCACTGATCGGTGCTGGTGGTCTTGGCAACCCCGTTGTGCAAGGCTTGAATACTCTGGAGATCGGCCTGGCCACCATCGGTGGCTTGTCGATTGTTCTCCTGGCGATGGTGCTTGATCGGATCACCCAGGGGATGTCTCAAAAGTAACCTTTAAAGAATCATTCACCCATAAAGTTAAAAAGGAGAAAAGTATGAAACGCATTTTATTAGTTTTACTGATGTTGGCTCTATCGATGCCGGCGCTAGCTGACCAACAAAAGCCAGGCGAAGGTGTCAAAGCTCGACCTGGCCGCGCCACCTGGAATACAGGCTATTTCCAGGAAGCCCTGGTAAGTGCCGGCCTGAAAGAGCTTGGCTACAATGTCATGAAGCCCAAAGAGCTGCAGAATCCCCTCTTCTACCAATCACTCGCGCTGGGTGATCTCGACTACTGGACCAACGGCTGGTTCCCCGTCCACGACGGTCAAGTGCCAAAGAATTTTTGGGATAAGGGCGAAAAAGTCGGTTATGTCGTTAAGGCAGGCGGACTGCAAGGCTACCTGGTATCCAAGAAAGAGGTCGAAAAATTCAACATTAAGTCCATTGCAGATTTCAAACGTCCCGAAGTCAAAGAAGCATTCGACGCCAATGGCGACGGCAAAGCTGACTTGACTGCCTGTCCAGCTGGCTGGGGCTGTGAGGGCACGATCGCCCATCATATGGACGTCTATGATCTTGAAGATGATATCAATCTAATCAAAGCGGCCTATTCTGCAAGCATGGCCGATGCCCTGGCCCGCTACAAGTCCGGCCAGCCAGCCTTCTTTTACACCTGGGCACCAAACTGGACGATTTTCAAGTTCAAGCCAGGCGAAGACGTCGTGTGGATGAACGTTCCCGAGATCAAGCCTACAGAAAGGAATTCCTCGCTGCGAATCCTGCTGCGAAAGAATTTTTCAAACTCTTTACCCTACCTCTCGGTGATATTAACGAGCAGAACACCAAGATGCAGGAAGGTGAAAAATCACAGAAGGATATCGAGAAACACGTCAAGGAATGGATTGCCAAGCACCAAGAGAAATGGGATGGTTGGTTGGAAGCGGCTCGCAAAGCAGCTAAGTAACCCTGGCTCAACTAGCATCACAGGCCGGAGGATTGATTCCTCCGGCCTTTTTTATGGGACTTCAGAATTTACTATTGATGAGCGGAAATATTAAACCTTCAAGACTCTGAGAGGGAAATCGGCTTATTATTGATAGAGGTATTTAGGAAGCTGTTTAATCCACAAATTTATGACCACCAGGAAACAGGTGGTTTTTTCTTTTTTGGGCGCATATCAATGAATGACTTATTTGAGGCAATTTTCAAGTCTTCTGCTAAACTTTCTTCGAGGCATATAATAGGATGCAGGAGCCAATAATGAATGAAATCATTAGTTGGATGATAGAAGTTGAGACAAAGGCCGCTAAGCTCTACGCAGATGCTGCGGTCACTTTTGCTGGTGATGATCAATTCGCTTGTTTTTTGACTAAACTTGTCAACGAGGAGCAGGACCATATTAAATTGCTTGAGGAATCGATGGCCCCTCTTTCGTACGAGAGCATCAGCAAGGTCACTTTTCATTTTGATGAAGACTTCCGGCATAAAATTTTAGCGCCTATCGTTAGTGCCCAACTATCGCTAAATAAAGGCGAGTTAAGCCAAAGGGAAATGGTGGACGTAATTGCCGAAATTGAGTTCTCAGAATGGAATGAAGTATTCATCTATGCCATCGACGTGACAAAGGTCTTAGATGAAGACTTTCAGAAAGCTGCTTCTGAAATTGATCAACACCGAATACACATTCAAAAATACATTTCTGCCCTGCCTGATGGTGAGAGTCTCCTCCAAAAAGTCAGAAGACTAAAGTCTGTATCGAATAAACGTGTGCTGATAGTCGAAGACAACGTGGCAGTGGCCCGTATGCTCGAAGTTTTGACAATGGACAATACCGAGGTCATTCTTGCCCGTAATGGTGAAGAAGGTATTTCTCACATTCAGGAAGGTCACTTTGACTTGATTGTTGCTGATGTCATAATGCCAAAAATGGATGGTATAGAGATGTACAAAAAAGCATTGTCAATTGACCCAACATTAGAAGGCCACTTCATATTCTTTACGGGAACAGAAGACCCTGAGGAACTGAGTTTTCTGCAGACATCCAATGTCGCATTCCTCCCAAAGCCATCGCCAGTAAAATTGATCTGCCAGGCTATTGAACAAGTTCTTGCTAAATCATCTCCACGTCAGAACACTAATGTTCATTGATGAGATTTGAGCAGTCAAGCTTATCAATGGAAAGATATTCACCAGCGCCATGTTGACTGTCCCCGATTAAAATGATTGTGATTGTACATCCCCACAAGTCACCACTTCCGAGAAGAAAATCGGCTTCTTATTGAACGCGATCAATAGGAACCTCTGTTATGCGTCTTTGCACAGTTCAGTTTCGTGAAGTGTCGATTTAAAGTTTACGGAACACCACGTATGTTTTTGTTGAAGGATTCGATAAATTAACGACCATCGAAGTCTTGCTGTGGCAGGCGGGTCTGAGACAAGCTTCTTCAAAACCTCCTAAAAATAGAAATCTTGCCCCACAGCTTCTACCTCCAGAACTGTGGGGTTCTTTTTAAAGATAGTTTTGAGGATCTTTCCCTTAGTGGTGGTTGTAAAATGAATGAAAAAATAGAAATTACCCTACTGATTTTTCTATATGGCTCTATCGTCATGGCAGCGATTAAACTTCTCATGTTTATGTTCATGGAAAATGAGGATTGAACCACCGCATAAGTCACTATCTATAGAATACGCAAGCCCTCGATCTTCAGACCGGGGGCTTTTCTTATAAGTCACGATTCACAATAAATCAAAGCCCCTGCCTGTTTCCAAGGTCGGGGCTTTCCTATAAAACCTGTTGCAACTCATTCTTACATCACCTAAGGATATTTAGTGTGGCTGGGTAGGACAAAACACAGTCTGTCAGTTCAAGTTTTGATCGCTACACATAATGCGCAAAACAAAAGCCACCAAGCAATATTGTGGCTTTTTTAAATTGCCAACAATCGTCTCAGACACCTGCGACTGAAAACCCACGACCATATAGCAACAGACCTTGCCCCAGAGAGCCAACACTACCCCTCTATCCCCCTTACAGGGCTAATGCATAACCAAGTCTATGACCAGCCACATTTAATCGTCTCGGGTCACCAATTCCAACCCCAACAGACACACTGAGACACTGAGACCCAACCTACAACCAACCTTCCCTCCAAAACACACAAAAGCCCTCCCACAATTCGTGAAAGGGCTTTTGTATTTTTTATTGGTGTCCCCATGGGGATTTGAACCCCAGTCGCCGCCGTGAAAGGGCGGTGTCCTGGGCCAGGCTAGACGATAGGGACTTAAGTTCTCAAGTACCTAGCAGGAAAGGCTCCTGCAATGTACGACGCTTTAAAAATGGTGTGCCGCGTAGGGATCGAACCTACGACCATCTGATTAAAAGTCAGATGCTCTACCAACTGAGCTAGCGGCACACGAGATGCGTCTTATAAACTGACCCGCGCTATGTTGTCAACTATATTTTGCTTAGCTGCTAATTTCTCACCCTTTTACAGGGTCTGTAACTTTTTCTTGGCTTTTTCTGCCTCTCCGGAGAGCGGGTAGCGCTTGATCAACTTCTGCAGCAAGAGCTCCGCAGTCGCCTTGTCGCCACTGGCCTCAAAGGCGAGTGCCTGTTTGAGCATAGCCGAAGCGACCTTCGGATGTTCATCATAGGTCTCAATAACTTCTTCAAACTGCAGAATAGACTTTTCGTAAGCCTTTTCCGCGTAGTAGGTTTCACCAATCCAGTAGGCTGCGTTAACCGCCAGGTCGTCTTTTGGATACCGCTTGAGGAAGGTCTCCATCATCTCACGGCCGGCGGCAAAATCACGCTGTTCACGAATCGTTTTGAGCGCTCGCTCGTAAAGTTCGGGAGCACTTCCACCGCCTGGCGTTGCTGCTTGCGGTTTGACAACGGGTTGCGCAGGGGGCGTGGGAGACGATACCTTAACCGGCTTTTGCAGATCAACGCCCCCGCCCCCTTCCAGCAAGGTAAGGCGCTGTTCATGATCGACAATCTGTAAACTCAGTTCGTCACGAAGCAGAGTCAGATCCTGTCGCATGTCTTCGTTGACACGCTCCTGGTCTCCGGTTTGTCCTTGCATCGACTGCAGGTCAACCCGCACGCCATCAAGCTCAGCCTGGAAGTCAGCCTGGTTGCGTGCCAGGGTTTCCACATGCGCGCGCACACCGCCCGAGGCGTCATCCTGCAATTCCTTGAGAGCACGCTCCGTTTCGCCGAGTCGCCGCTTCATCTCCAGCAGGTCACGCTGCATCTGCAGGTCTTGTTCTGTGACCACGCAACCACTCAGCAGCAAGCTGACAACCAGGAAAAACGGCAAACAGATTCGAAACATGGCTCTACTCCAAAGAACGCATCAGTAATGACGCGAGAACGCTTAATTGATCGCTTTGAATTCTGCGCGACGGTTTTGACCCCATGCGCTTTCGCCTGCACCTTTGCTC
>JAAXQF010000556.1 GCA_012974435.1 Desulfuromonadales bacterium
TCAATTTCCGTAACCCGGAAGGTGTCCGGCTGCAGGTTGCTCCTGAGACGGCCACAATTGAGATCCGTTGAGTCTGTCGCGCTACATATCGAAGGCCAAGGGACAACGTGGCCTGACTCTCCTGGAGATAATCATTGCCCTGGCGATTCTGGCTGTCCTCGCCACGGTGGTTGTGCCGATGGCCGAAGTTACGGCGATGCGTGGCAAAGAGTTGGAGTTGCGACGATCTTTGCGTGAAGTCCGCACCGCGATCGATTCTTACAAGGCGGATTTCGACAGGGCGGTTGAAGAGAAAAAGATTATTTCAGCAATTGATGAAGCCGGCTACCCGGAGGAACTTGAGTCTCTGGTGGAAGGCGACGATTGGGGTGGCCTCTATCCTTACAAACGCAAATACCTGAGGCGTTTGCCGAAAGATCCCTTTGACGAGTATGATGAGGGCTGGGGGTTGCGATCCTATAAAGATGACCCGGATTCGACTTTTTATAGTGGTGACGATATTTACGATGTTTATTCCCAGAGCCAGCGTATGGCCCTGGATGGTACACCTTACAACACGTGGTGAAACGCATGAGCTTGCAAGATAAAAAAAGATCACAGCGGGGTTTTACGCTGATCGAGTTGCTGATCGTCATGTCCATCATAGGCATCCTGGCCAGCATCGTTGTGCCGAACTACCAGCGCAACCTGATCAAGGCTCGAGAAGCTGTCTTGATGGAAGATCTCCACCAGATGCGCCGTGCCATCGATGCCTATTTCGCAGACCATATCAGCTACCCTGAGTCGTTAGACGACCTGGTTGCCAGCAAATATTTGCGTGATATTCCTCGGGATCCCTTCACACAATCCACCGACACTTGGGAGGAGGTTGCTCCCACTCCCTCTGTTGAGGGCGAGTTTGCCGAGGGAGGTCTGGAGGATGTCCATAGTGGCGATGACCGCGTTGGATTGAATGGTATCCCTTACCGGGATTGGTAAAGCCTGGGCTCGTCAGCCTTCACCGCTGGGATGGCCTGATCTGAAATGCTCTCGAGTTCATGCTGTTGTATCTCCTGTTTTCATTCGGACATGGACGTAAATTTTTTCTTCCATATTTATTTATAGATGCAGGACCATGATTCAGCTCTTTAATGTCTGCAAGGCTTACCAGCGTGATCAGAACGCTCTGAACGACGTCACTCTCAAAGTTGAGAAGGGCGAATTCGTTTATCTGACCGGGCCCTCTGGAGCGGGTAAGTCAACCCTGCTCAAACTCCTCTACTGCGCTGAACGTCCTACGCGTGGGCAAATCCTGGTTAACGGGCGCAATATCACCCGTTATGGGGCTGCCCGCATTCCCTATCTTCGGCGCAATCTCGGTATCATCTTCCAGGATTTCAAATTACTGAAACGACGTACAGTCTTTGAAAATGTCGCTTTTCCTCTAGAGGTTCAGGGTCGCAAGCGATTTGAAATCAGTAAGAAGGTTTACCAGACCCTGAAAAGTGTCGGTCTTGAACATCGCCTCAACCATTATCCCTTACAGCTCTCTGGTGGTGAACAGCAAAGAGTTGCTGTTGCGCGGGCCCTGGTGGTTGATCCGCTGATCCTGTTGGCGGACGAGCCGACAGGTAACCTTGACCCGGAAGTGACTCTCGATATTATGGGGCTCTTCAAAGGTGCGAATGCACGTGGGACAACCATTATTATGGCAACCCATGATCGAAGCTTGATTCGTGAGTTTCCCAGACGGATTGTCTCGCTAGATGCAGGCAGTCTTGCCAACGATGATTTGCCACTCTTTCGTGGCACTGCCGGAAAAGCGGGGCAATCCTGATGTTGTTTCGTTCTGGTTATTTTCTGAAACGTGCCTTGCGTAACATGCGGCAGAGCCCTGTTCTGAGCCTGGCCTCGGTTGGTACGGTCGCGGTCGCACTGGCTCTTTTGGCTTTTTTTGCCATCGCCGTCCTCAACGTTCAGCAACTGACCGCTTCATGGGGTGAGAATCTTGCTGTGGTTGCTTACCTGGAGGACGTCCCGGAACAAAAAGTCGTTAATGGCTGGATCAAAGAGATTGAGAGCTATCCGGAGGTAGGAAAGGTCACCTTCGTTTCTCGCAAGGCCGCGCTTGAACGTTTTAGTCAACGCCTCGGTGACGATGCGGACCTGATAGAGGGCCTTGGCGAAGATGTTTTGCCTGCCTCCCTGGAGATCGCCCTTGGTGATGAGTTGCCAAGCCAGTCGGCTTTGACCTCGGTTGTCGAACGATTACGCAAGGATCAGCGTTTTTCTGATCTGCAATATGGCCAAGGCTGGTTGGAGAAGCTGGAGGCTTTTCTCCTCTTGCTGCGTGTGGCGGGTTCTGCGCTCGGTGGATTCCTGGTTTTTGCGGCATTGGTCATTGTCGCCAACACGATCAAACTGACTCTCTATGCGCGTCAGGATGAACTCGAGGCGATGGCGATGGTTGGTGGAACGTCACTGTTCATCAAACTGCCTTACCTGGTTGAAGGTGCACTTCAGGGCCTCCTTGGAGGCATAACCGCCCTCGGTTTGAGTTTCCTGGTGTTTCAGATCATTCTGCAAAAAACCCTGGGCAGTCTGCTGTTGATCACCGGTATCGACACGATTCATTTCTTGCCGCCTATCTGGCAAGGTTCGTTGGTTGTTGCGGGCGGGTTCATCGGCCTGATGGGTAGTCTTTTTGCCTTGCGTAAGTTTGTACGTTTCGGAGTGTCATGAAAAGGCTGCGTGACGCAATCGGCAAGCTGTTTTGTACGCTGTTGTTTGTCGGTCTTGCCGTGTTATTTAACTTGTCTCCTGTTGCGGCTGACGACCTGAATGATAGCAAAGAACGCCTCAATCAGATCCAGGAACAGATCGAAGAGGCTTTGCAAGGGCTGCGTAACAAAGAGTCGCAAAGCGGCACCCTCTCGGAAGAGCTCGCTCGTCTCTCCGCTGAAACGCGCAGAATTGAACGGCTGACTCAAAAAAGTAACCAACAACTCTCAGAGCTTTCTGCTCGCCTGAAAAAACAGCGGCATTCCCTTAAAGAGATTGAACAGCAACAGAACCAGACTGAGAAACAGATTCGTCATCGTCTCGTTGTTCTCTACAAAACCGGCGAAGTCGGTTTGATCAAAGCGTTGCTCTCAGAGGCTGAAAGTCCGCGTGAAATTGCCGAAAAGTATGCTTTCTTGTCCCGAATGGTCAGACATGATCGTGCCTTGCTCGTCGAGTATCGCCAACAATCGGAGTCTCATCGTGTTCTTATGGTTGAGCTGGAAGCTTTGCGTAAAAAGCAAGCCGCTGTGGTCGACCGCCGTAAAGACGAAAAGGAAGCTCTCCGGAGAGCAAAAAATAGTAAAAAAACTCTGCTGGCTAAAGTGAATCAGGATGCTGATCTGTTGGAAGGCGTTGTGCAGGAATTAAAGGCCAAGGCCTTGCGTCTTAACGGGCTCGTCAAAAAACTTGAAACAGCGCAGACGCAACCCTATACTGGGTCTCTGGATGGCCTTTCTTCGCAGAAGGGCCGTTTGTTTTGGCCTGTTCCAGGCAAGCTCAGGGTTGGTTTTGGTACCAGCCGTCATGGAGATCTTGGTACTCTCATAGAGAGTCATGGCTTCGATATAGAAGCGGCTTCCGGAACTCCAGTGAATGCTGTTGCTACAGGTAGAGTCATCTTTGCCAAACGTCTGCGTGGTTATGGTAAACTGATGATTGTCGACCATGGGGAAAAGTTTTATACGCTCTATGCGCATGTGGCACGTTTCACAAAGAAGCTTGGAGACATGGTTGCTGCTGAGGAAGTGATTGCTTTCTCCGGCTTTGAAGGCCGGGATGCTGTCTATTTTGAGATTCGCCAGAGGGGCAAGCCTATTGACCCATCGAGCTGGTTGAGGCCACGTTAATATCTGGAGGGAAATATGCGTAAAAAAAAACGACCAATTCTTCTGCTGAGCAGCGTTTTTGTCCTGTTGTTCGGCCTTCTCTTGTTCGGTCGTATTGATGTGCGTCAGGCCGAAGCCGCGACAGACTACCAAGAGCTGCAGTTATTTACGGACGTGCTGACGATCGTCAAGCGCAGCTACGTGGAAGAGGTGACAATCAAGGACCTGGTTTATGGTGCAATCGATGGGATGCTCGCTTCACTCGATCCTCATTCAGGCTTCATGTCTCCGGATATTTACAAGGAGATGAAAGTTGACACCCGCGGCGAGTTTGGGGGCCTGGGTATTGAAATATCTCAACGAGACGGGGTGCTGACGATTGTTTCTCCTATTGAAGACACTCCCGCTTCACGTGCCGGTTTACAGGCCGGCGACCATATCCTGAAAATTGAAGAAGAGTATACAAAGGATATGGAAATCATGGAGGCTGTGCAGCTCATGCGTGGCAAACCAGGGACTTCAATTTCTATTACGATCATGCGGTCAGATTTTGAGAAACCTCAGCCTTTTACACTCGAACGTGAAGTCATCAAGGTCAAGAGTGTAAAATCAAGGACTCTCGAAAGTGGTTTTGGTTATGTCCGCCTGGCCCAGTTCCAGGAACGCTCCGGCGAGGATCTTAGTAAAGCCCTGGACAGACTGCGGAACGAAAATGATGGTTCCTTAAAGGGGCTGTTGAAGTGAGTGATAAATTCATCACTGAGGGTTTGATAGTATATACCAAGGGACGCGAAGACGATGCGCAAATGGAGTTTTCCGCTTTGCGTGGCGGCACTGAACCTGATTACCCAATGGTTGTTCTGATAAACGGTGGCAGTGCCAGCGCTTCGGAGATTGTCGCAGGTGCCTTACAGGATCAAGGTCGTGCGGTGATTATGGGCACGCAAAGTTTTGGCAAAGGTTCGGTACAGACGATCATTCCTCTGAGTGATGAATCTGGTCTGCGTCTGACGACTGCAAAGTATTACACGCCGAACGGGACTTCGATTCAGGCCCGGGGTATTGTCCCTGACATCGAAGTGATTCAGAGCGAAGTGAAAAACGTTAGCGATATGAATCATTTCCGGGAAAAGGATTTGAAGAATCATTTCAATACGGAAACTAACGGCGACGACGCCCCCCAAGAGGAAGAGCCTCTCCTCGATGAAGAAACCCGCAAAGACTTTCAATTGATGCGCGCTCTTGACCTGCTTAAGGGCTGGACGATTTTCCAGAGTTTGAAAGCAGCCTGAATCAATCCTTAGTCGGTCTAGCCAAGAAGAGTTGTCGATGACTAAACGAACCCAGCGGCGCCGCCCGAAAAAGCGGCGCCCTGATTTTTTATTGAAAAACAAGCTCCTGCTGTTGATTCTGGGAGTGGCCGGCCTGCTGGTCTTCAGCATGGTGTTCTTTGCTTGTATGGAAGAACAACCCTCCGCTCCGGCTCCAAAACCTGTTGCGAAGCCGCAGGTGGATCCCCTCAAGAAAGTTCATGCAGAGGTTGAGGCGTTTCTGGCTGTTCTTAATGCTTCTGGCAACAAAATTCAGCGGGATCTCAGCTATGAGCCTGCCCGTTACATGCTTGAAGGCGCTTTCCCTGCTCCTGAGCTGGTCGACGGATTTAAGTCCCGAATCCAGCAACTACCCGGTGACTATCTCGTTCGTTTCCGTGAATCAAACTCACTCACCGTTGAGAAAAATCGCCGCACTTTAATAGTTCTCCACTTCGTATCGCCGGAACCTGATCTGCCTGACGGGCCTCTTGTGACGATTATCATGGATGATCTTGGCAGGAGCCTTTACACGGCAGAAGCTCTTCTGGCGTTGCCGCAAGCGGTTACTTTCGCAATCATTCCCGGAGAAGCCAAGGCTGTTCAAGTTGCCGAACTCGCTTATGCCGGTGAGCATGAAGTCATGTTGCACACTCCGATGGAGCCACAGGGCTATCCTGCCGTTAATCCAGGAGAAGATGCCCTCTTTGTGGAATATAGTGATAAAGAGATTCGCAGACGTTTAGATCAATTCCTGGCGGATATCCCGCACGTAGCCGGCATCAATAACCACATGGGGTCGCGTTTTACGGAAGATGCCAGGGCTTTGACGCCGGTTATGAAAAGTCTGCAGGAGAAAGGGTTGTTCTTTGTTGATAGTCGGACGACAGGCCGTTCGCTAGCTGCTGAGACCGCACGCCGCTACAATGTCCCAACGATGGATCGTGATGTTTTCCTGGATAATGTCGCCGAGGTGGATGCGATTGTGACGCAAATCCAGAAGTTGGAGGCTAAGGCACGCAAGCAGGGCATGGCGATTGGTATCTGCCACCCTTATCCGGAGACGCTGGAGGCGCTGCGCAGAGAGCTTCCCGGTTTAGCAGAACGCGGCATCTCGTTGGTTCCGGTTTCAGTTCTGTTGCAGAAACAGGCTTTGGCTCAGGGGAGTTGAGTTCCGACCTTGTTCATGATGGCGGAAAAATTTTCATAGTTCTGGTCGTAGAGGATTTCTTCCGGGAGATCTGAGCTGACTTTACGCAAAAGCAGGAATTCGTCTTCAAGTCGACCCTGGTCGTTAAAAAGCGTTCTCTCGAGGAGAGGAAAGAGATCTGATCTTTCTTTGGAGAGCAGACGCTTTTCGAACTCCTGTAGTTCGATAGTTTTGTTCGATACTTCTAATCCGCTATCGTCGAAACGATAGAAAGACAGTTTCTGCTGATAGAAGTTTTTCGTGTGCGGGGCTCTTTGCAAGAGGAAATAGGACCTTTGTGCTGATTCGCGAAACAATTCCCAAACTGGTTCATGCGTTTCAATGGAGCGTTTTGCCCCATAAAAATAGCGAAAAACCAAGCCTGTAAAGCATTCCTCTTCAATGAAGCCGGAAACCTTCAGGTTTGAGGTCTGGGCGAAATAGCCGGCCATGCCGATGCTCTCTCTTCCGACGAGAGGGTTACCGCAGACCAGACAGTTGGTTGCAAGGTTGTTGCGTCGCAGTTCGTAAGCACCTTGATGCTCTACCTCGGCCTCGGCCATATCTTTACGATACTCGTCCAGACGCCTCGTCTCGGTGTCGAGCGTGCTCAGGTAAACCTGGCGGGCGATGTGGGTCATCTGTACGTGGACTTCGGTCTGGCGGCCATGACTGAGGATCGGATAGATCTTGCCTTCTGGATTGGTGTTGAGTGATTCAACCTTGGGGCTTTTGGCAATGAAGCCTTCCATGCAACGATAGCCGCGGTTGATGGCATAAGCTTTCAACAGCTGGTAGGGGTCACTAAAGGGCCCATCAAAGTGAATACGACCATCTACCAGGCAGGGCAGGATACGTAATGGCCGTCGAGAGATCCCGTGTTCGTCGAAGAATTCGTAGATGTGCCGGCAGTTGTCCATGGAGGGCGCATCTTTGACAGGCACGATAACCCGGTCTGCTGCATAAAGTGCACTCTGGGTAAAAATATCCAGGTCGGGGCGCGTATCAATAATAATGATACCGCCAAGAGATGACTTTGCCAGAGCGCGGGCTAGTGCTGTTGGGTCATCAAGCTCTCGCCGCAAGGTGTGCAGCTGTTTGCTGGATGGAATATACTGGACACCGTATTCCCCGGTCTCTATCAGGTCGTCCGGGTTGCTGCCAGTGAAAAGGCCCGTGACATCACCTCGCTCAGGCTGTCGGTTAATCCTGAACATCTGGTCGACCGAGAAGTGGTTGTCGAAGCTTATCAGGGTGACCGGAAGATCTTCGTGAAGGGCCTTCAGGTAGATGGCAAGGTTGGTTGCCAGAGTGGTCTTGCCGACCCCCCCTTTTTCACTGGAAATTGTTACAATGTATGGTGCAGACATAAAGTATCCTTGTCGATTCAGGTCGACAATATATAGGGTTAAATCAATGAAAAGTCAAATAAAAACCACAAGATATAGGGTGTGTGGCAGGTGACAGAATCCCCTCCAAAATTATCGGTCAGTGGGTTGGTTGAACTCCTGCAGGATGTCGTGGAGACTAACTTTGTCACTGTGACGGTCGAGGGCGAAATTTCTAATTTTGCCGCACCTGCTTCAGGGCACTGGTATTTCACACTCAAGGACAGTGGCGCACAGTTGCGGGGGGTGATGTTCCGCAGCCGAAACCGTTTGGTTGAGCGTCCACCGAAAGAGGGTGCTCAGGTAGTTTGTTCTGGAACGGTGACTGTTTACGTCGCACGCGGTGAGATGCAGCTGGTCGTTGATCATTTAACTCAGGCAGGGCAAGGACAGTTGCAGGCGGCCTTTGAAGCTCGTAAAGACAAACTGGCGGCCGAAGGTTTGTTCTCTGCTGAACGTAAGCGCCCCTTGCCGGCCTTTCCGCAATCAGTGGGTATTGTCACTTCGGCAACAGGGGCTGCTGTCCATGATATCTGCAATGTTTTGCGTCGACGCGCGCCCGATATCCATTTGCTGCTGCGGCCCGTTAAGGTTCAGGGAGATGCTGCTGCCACAGAGATTGCTGAAGCGATTTCTGATCTGAATCGGTACGGTGGTCTGGATGTCCTGATCGTCGGCCGAGGAGGCGGTTCTCTGGAGGACTTATGGGCCTTTAACGAAGAAGTTGTTGCCAGGGCTATAGCGGCTTCAGATATTCCTGTTATTTCAGCTGTCGGCCATGAAACGGACTTTACCATTGCTGACTTTGTCGCTGATTTGCGCGCACCGACACCAAGTGCCGCAGCTGAACTCGTTGCCAGGAATAGACAGGAGTTAGAGGCTCACCTTGATCACCTGATCATCAGGTTACAGTCTCGGGTTGATCAATCCGTTGCTTTGATTGCCGAGCGCCTCGCCGGCCTTGAAAGGCGACTCAAATTAAGCTCCCGAGATTTTGTCAGTTTGCCCGATAACGTTAACAACCTCATGAACAGGTTTGCCTTGGCCATGACCTCCAGAATGCGCCAGTATTCTGATGTCTTGGGCCTCTCTGCCGCACGACTCAACGCTTTGTCTCCTTTGCTGCAACTGGATCGTGGTTACGTGATTGCCAGTAAGGAAGAATCCGGAGGAGGGCTTGTCTCCGCCGAAGAGTTGGCAAGAGACGATCTTCTCTGGTTGCGCTTTGCCCGAGGACAGGTCCGTGCACGAGTGGAGGAAGTCGATTCATGAGGAAAGTTTGTCTTTCACTACTGCTTACGTTCTTCCTTGCTTCCTCAGCTTTTAGTGGAGAACTGTTTCTGCGTTCTGAGCAGATTAATAATGGTGAAGCGGCTGTGCTGCAGTGGCAGGGAGAGCATCTTTCCTTTGGTGTGGTGCGTTTTAACGAGGAAGTCTACTACCTTTATCCAGACAGTGATGGTGCTATTGCCTTGCTGCCTGTCGGCCTGGGCGTCGCTGCTGGTCATTACCCTATTATCGCTGCTATGGTGGATCTGCAGGGGCAAACTTCAACGACAGAATTACTGTTGACTGTTGTCGAAAAAAAGCGGCCCGAAGAGCGCCTGACCCTGCCCGAGCGCATGGTTACACCGAGCAAGAAAGACAGTGCGCGGATCAGCCGGGAACACAATCACCTCAAAGAGGTCTTTGCGGAGAGGTCTCCACGCTTCTGGACAACCTTCGAGAAGCCGGTCGGTGATGCTGTCAACAGTGTCTTTGGTAAGCGCAGAGTGTTGAATGGCAAGCCTAAGTCGCCCCATAGCGGTACGGATTTTCGCAGCCCCTCTGGCACTCCGGTGCGTCCAATCAGCAATGGTCGCGTGGCTCTGGTCTCTGACCTGTTTTATACTGGCAACACGGTTGTTGTTGATCACGGTGAAGGCTTATTCTCTCTCTATGCCCACCTCTCTGAAGTTCTGGTGGAAGAAGGGCATGACTTGCTCATGACAGACGTCCTGGGCAAAGTTGGAAGCACAGGGCGATCAACAGGAGCCCATCTGCATTTGACTGTGAAACTGTTTGGCGAACGGATTGATCCTCTCGCTCTGTTGGCTGCGTTTAAAGATTAAGTTGCTTGACACTATGCTTAAGAGCGTGGTGTTTTACGAATGGAAGGAATCAGAATGCCTGAAGAAATGACATTTGAGCAAGCCCTGAAGAGTCTAGAGGAAGCCGTTGCCCAACTCGAGAAGGGGCAGATGCCACTGGACGAGTCTCTGGATTGTTTTGAGGCGGGCGTGCAAAGCGCCAACCTGTGCCGTAAAAAACTGCAGACGGTCGAGTCACGTATCGAAACTTTGATGAAAAATGCTGATGGCTCGTTTACGACGGCGGCTTTTGGTGAAGATGACAGCCAGGACTGATAAACCCATGGATCTCAAGGACTATCTAGGTAATCGTTCTGCACTCGTTGATCAGGCCATGGAGAAATATCTTCCGGCCGGGGACAGGATGCCCCAATCTTTACATCAGTCGATGCGCTACTCGGTTTTTGCCGGTGGCAAGCGTTTGCGGCCGATTCTTATGATTGCAGCTTGCGAGGCCGTTGGTGGTTCTGCTCAGGATGTCCTCCATGCGGCTTGTGCGCTGGAGATGATTCATACTTACTCTCTTGTCCATGACGACCTTCCAGCCATGGACGATGATGACTTTCGACGTGGGCGTCCCACAAATCACAATGTTTATGGTGAGGCGACAGCAATCCTTGCCGGTGATGCGCTCTTGACCGAGGCTTTCCGCCTCTTGGCCGATGCGAAGGCCAACTCCGGCGTCTCAGCAGAAAAAGCCCTGCGGGTGATAGAGATCCTGGCGCGTTACGCCGGTTCGCAAGGTATGGTTGGCGGTCAGGTTGTCGACATGGAGTCTGAAGGCAAGGAGATAAACTTTCCGACTCTTGAATATATCCATACCCATAAGACGGGAGCCTTGATCCTGGCCTCTGTCCAGGTTGGTGCTCTGCTTGGTGGCGGTGATGAAGAGCAGGTTGCCGCTTTAACCCGATTCGGAGGTGCTGCCGGATTGGCTTTTCAGATCGCAGATGATATTCTGGACGTCGTCGGTGAACAGGTCGAGTTAGGGAAGGATATCGGTAGCGATCAGGAGCGCGGCAAGGCGACTTATCCGGCGCTACTTGGTGTCTCCGAAGCACGAATACGAGCCAGTGAACTTTGTGATATTGCTGTTGAAGCCTTGGAGCCACTTGGTGGCAAAGCCGCAACCTTGCAGTCTCTGGCCCGCTATATCATTGATCGAAGTTCTTAAAGAAACCTTTTGAATATTATGTGGTGAATATGTCCGAGTTATTAAAGCAGGAAAATCCTATTGCGGCGTTGAAGGCTCTTCCGGAAGACCAGCTGCCGGAACTGGCGCAGGAGCTTCGGGACGTTATTGTCAACACGGTTGCTGAAACGGGTGGTCATTTGGGAAGTTCCCTCGGCGTCGTTGAGTTAACGATTGCGCTACACAGAGTCTTTGATTCTCCCAAAGACAAGATTGTCTGGGATGTCGGTCACCAGGCTTATGCCCACAAGCTGTTGACCGGTCGTTATGAACGCTTTAAAAGCTTACGGCAACTGGATGGTATCAGTGGTTTTCCGAAATGCAGTGAGAGCGATCACGATGCTTTTGGTGTCGGCCATTCCAGTACCTCGATCTCGGCGGCGCTCGGCATGGCAACTGCGCGAGATGCCAATGGCAGTAAAGAGAAAATTGTTGCTGTTATCGGTGATGGCTCTCTGACCGCTGGTATGGCATTCGAAGCGTTGAATCAAGCTGGGCACCTTAAAAAAAATCTGCTCGTCATCCTCAATGACAACGAAATGTCGATTTCTCCTAATGTCGGCGCTCTCTCATCTTTTTTCAGCCGTCAGTTGACTTCCGATTTTTTCGTGCGGCTGAAGCGGGAAACAGAAAACTTTCTCGATAGCGTGCCCAAAATTGGTAAAGATTTGCGACGCCTGGCGAAAAAAGCCGAGGAGGCTGTGAAAGGGTTTTTAACTCCCGGGATGCTTTTTGAGGCTTTTGACTTTGATTACGTCGGTCCGATTGATGGACATAAACTCGAAGAATTACTGCCGACACTGGAAAATATCACCCATATGGATGGCCCGATTCTCATGCACGTGGTGACCAAGAAGGGCAAGGGCTATCCCCCGGCTGAAGAAAACCCGCATCTTTATCACGGTGTCGGACCTTTTGACCCGGCTACGGGTGAGATCAAGAAAGGAAGCCCCGGCCCGCCGAGTTACACTGCGGTCTTCGGGCAAACCTTGACCGACCTGGCAGAGAAAGATGATCGTATTGTCGCCATCACGGCAGCCATGCTCGAGGGAACCGGACTCGCTCCCTTTGCCGAAAGGTTTCCGGACCGCTGCTTCGATGTCGGGATCGCCGAGCAGCATGCTGTTACCTATGCCGCCGGCATGGCGACCCTTGGAATCAAGCCGGTTCTGGCTATCTACTCAACGTTCCTGCAACGTGCTTACGACAATGTTTTGCATGATGTCTGCTTGCAGAACCTTCCGGTGACCTTTGCTCTGGACCGTGGCGGTCTTGTGGGTGCCGATGGGCCGACACATCATGGTGTGTTCGATCTTTCCTATCTGCGACACATCCCGAACCTGGTCTTTATGATCCCTCGGGATGAAAATTATTTACGGCATTCAATTGCAACGGCCCTTGCTTATGATGGCCCCTTCGCTTTCCGTTACCCGAGAGGTTCGGGAACCGGTGTTGCACCCGAAGAACCGCGTGAGTTAACGATTGGTAAGGCAGAGAAGTTACGCGATGGCCAGGATGGCGTTATCTTCGTTGTGGGAGCGTTGGTGGAAGAAGCCTTGGCGGCGGCTGAAACTCTGGCCGATGAAGGCCTTCAGGTTGCTGTTGTTGACCCTGTTTTCCTTAAGCCTCTTGATCGAAATCTGTTGGTTGCCGAGGCTACAGGTAACGGCCCTGTCTTTACTCTCGAAGAGAATGTTC
>JAAXQF010000077.1 GCA_012974435.1 Desulfuromonadales bacterium
CAGGAATCGCCTCAATTGAAAATGGCGGGGCTGACGGGACTCGAACCCGCGACCTCCGGCGTGACAGGCCGATGTTGTAACCGACTCTACTACAGCCCCCGAACAAATTGTAAATATGGTGGGCGAAACAGGGCTCGAACCTGTGACCCTCGGCTTGTAAGGCCGATGCTCTCCCAGCTGAGCTATTCGCCCATATTTTAATGGCGGGGCTGACGGGACTCGAACCCGCGACCTCCGGCGTGACAGGCCGATGTTGTAACCGACTCTACTACAGCCCCGCATAAAGACAGAAAATAGGAAACGCTTTGTAGGGAAAACCCTTCTAACGTTTCCTATTTTCAACTGTACCACAACTGCTCCAGAGGAACCCTGAAACAATCATGTCTCTAACAATTTAGTTGATGGAATCTTTCAATGCCTTGCCAGCCTTGAACTTAGGAACCTTGGCTGCAGGGATTTCGATCTTCGCACCAGTCTGAGGGTTCTGGCCAGTACGTGCAGCACGGTCGCCCACGCTGAAAGTACCAAAACCAACCAAAGAGACCTTCTCGCCTGCCTTCAGAGCATCAGTAACAGCATCCGTAAATGCCTTGAGTGCCTTCTCTGCATCGGCCTTGCTCAGTCCCGCCTTCTCTGCAATTGAATTAACAAGATCAGCCTTAGTCACAACATACCTCCACTAGTAAAAGAATGATTAAGCCCTGCTGAAAACGGAGTTCTTTATATCAGACGCTCCAAAATTTAGTCAAGCAATAACTGGTTAAAACGATCAATGATGCACCGATTTTTCCGGCTCCAAGGAGTATTCTGCATTGTCAGCCGAAGACGCTACGGAAAAGCTGCCCAAAATCGCTTCATCAAGAACCTTATCCATATGCGCTACAGGAATTATCTCCAAAGAGCGACGAATCGTCATGGGCACATCCTCAAGATTCTTTTCATTCTCTTGAGGAATCAGGATTCGATGAATTCCGGCACGTTTTGCTGCCAACAGCTTCTCTTTTAGACCACCGATCGGAAGTACGCGACCGCGCAGGGTAATCTCACCTGTCATCGCCAAGTCCTGATCGACAGCCAACCCGGTCAACGCAGAAGCCAGAGCTGTTGCCATGGTAATGCCAGCAGAAGGCCCATCCTTCGGGATAGCTCCCTCAGGAACGTGGATATGGATATCAATACTGCTGTAGAAGCCCTCTTCCAGCCCCAGAGGCCGCCAGCGGGAACGAACATAGCTGAGGGCAGCCTGAGCTGATTCCTGCATAACCTCACCGAGTTTACCGGTAACGGTCAGCTTGCCCTTGCCAGGCAAGACCGTCACTTCAATGGTCAACAACTCACCACCGACCTCGGTCCAGGCAAGGCCATTAACCAAGCCGACACCATGCTCCTCTTCACGCACTCCGAAACTGTAACGAGGCACACCAAGATACTTTTTGATCTGCGGGCCACCGACCTGAAAGCGTTTACCTTGCTGGCCGGCTTGAACGACTTGTCGAGCAATCTTACGGAACACATTCGCGATCTCGCGCTCGAGATTACGCACGCCTGCCTCCCGGGTATAACGACGAACGATTTCCAGCAACGCGGCCTCGGAAAATTTAACCTGCTCAGCCTTGAGTCCATGGGTTTCCAACTGCTTGGGCAACAGGTAACGCTCAGCAATATGGACCTTCTCTTCTTCGGTGTAGCCTTCCACGTGAATAACTTCCATGCGATCACGTAGTGGGCTAGGGATCGAATGCAGCGTATTGGCTGTGGCGATAAACATGACCGAGGAAAGGTCATAATCGACATCGAGGAAATGATCAGCAAAAGTGTTGTTCTGCTCGGGGTCCAGGACTTCCAATAACGCCGACGAAGGGTCTCCGCGAAAGTCCGTACTCATCTTGTCAACCTCGTCGAGGAGGAATACGGGGTTACGCATACCGACCTTGCGCAAGCCCTGAATAACCTTGCCAGGCATAGCGCCAATGTAAGTACGACGATGACCACGGATCTCAGCCTCATCACGAACACCGCCGAGAGAGACGCGGAGGAACTTACGCCCCATGGCACGGGCAACAGAACGACCGAGCGAAGTTTTGCCGACACCTGGAGGGCCTACCAGGCAAAGGATCGGACCCTTGATTTTTTTCACCAGGGCCTGCACCGCCAGATACTCGAGGATTCGTTCTTTAACCTTTTCCAGACCGTAATGATCCTCATCGAGGATCTCTTCCGCCTTATCCAGGTCAATCTGATCCTTGGTGCCCTTCTTCCATGGCAGCGCCACAAGCCAGTCGATGTAGTTACGCACAACCGTGGCCTCAGCTGACATTGGCGACATCATCTTGAGTTTGCGCAGCTCTGCCGTCGCTTTCTCAGTCGCCTCTTTGGACATGCGTGATTTAGAAATCTTCTCTTCCAACTCGCGCAACTCTTGTTTGAACTCGTCTTTTTCACCAAGCTCTTTCTGAATGGCCCGCATCTGCTCATTCAGATAGTATTCTTTCTGGCTGCGCTCCATCTGACTTTTGACACGATTGCGGATCTTTTTTTCGATCTGCAGGATCTCGACTTCACGCTCCATCAGAGCCAGCAGTTTTTCAAGGCGTTGCAGGGGGTCCATCTCTTCGAGGACCTCCTGCTTGTCCGAAATCTGCACGGTCAAGTGTGCGACGATGGTATCGGCAAAGCGGCCGGGTTCTTCTACGCCGGCTATCGAGGTGACCATCTCTGCAGGGATTTTTTTGCTGAGGTTGGCATAAGTCTCGAAAGTGTTGTTCACGCTGCGCATCAGGGCTTCCTGCTCAGGCGAGTCAGTCTCCTGATCGGGCAACTCCTGCAAGGACGCAAAGATACACTCTTCGGTGTATTCGAGGTCGATAAGGCGTGCCCTGACCTTACCTTCGATCAGGACCTTGACGGTTCCATCAGGGAGTTTGAGCATCTGTACAACCTGCCCCAGGGTTCCCATCTCAAACATGTCATCCGCCAGGGGATCGTCAGTTTTGGGGTCTCTCTGAGTAACAAGCAGAACCAGCTTCTCATGCTCCATGGCCCATTCCAATGCTTGAATCGACCGTGGGCGGCCAACAAACAGTGGAGTCACCATGTGAGGGAAGATAACGATGTCCCTTAGAGGCAGGACAGGATATGTATCTGGTTTTGCAGCTTCAGGCAGGGATTCTTCTGAGAGTTCTGTCATAGAAATATCTTCCAGCTGAGCACAAGCCCGACAGGAACTCTATCAGGCCGACTCGGCGTGTTCGTAAATAACAATAGGCTGGGTGCCTTTAAAAACCACATCTTCGTTGATCATGACTTCCCGAACACGATCCTGAGAAGGGATATCATACATGACATCAAGCATAGCATTCTCGAGGATGGAACGCAGCCCTCGCGCACCAGTTTTGCGCTTGAGAGCCTCTGCAGCAACGGCAACCAGTGCACCATCGCTGAAGCGGAGATCAACACCCTCCATGTCGAAAAGCTTCTGATACTGTTTGACCAGAGCATTTTTCGGTTCGCTGAGAATTCGAACCAAAGCCGACTCATCTAATTCTTCAAGCGTTGTCACGATCGGCAGACGACCGATAAACTCAGGGATCAGGCCGTACTTAAGTAAATCACCTGGTTCAACCTTGCCGAGGACTTCGCCGATCTTTTCTTCTTTCTGCTGGACTGAATCGGCACCGAAGCCCATGGTTTTAGCGCCAACACGCTGCCCGATCACTGTTTCGAGGCCGGAAAAGGCGCCGCCACAGATAAACAGTATATTGGTCGTATCAACCTTGAGGAATTCCTGTTGGGGATGCTTGCGACCACCTTTTGGCGGCACACTGGCGGTCGTACCCTCGATGATCTTGAGCAGCGCCTGCTGGACACCTTCTCCAGAGACATCACGGGTAATCGATGGGGAGTCTGACTTGCGAGCAATCTTATCAACTTCGTCGATATAGATAATGCCCTTCTGTGCTTTTTCCAGGTCGTAATCAGCAGCCTGTAAAAGGCTCAGGATAATATTCTCGACGTCTTCGCCAACGTAACCGGCTTCAGTCAGATTGGTGGCATCAGCAATAGCGAAGGGAACGTCAAGGACCCTGGCGAGAGTCTGGGCGAGCAAAGTCTTACCGCTACCGGTCGGGCCGAGCAGCAGGATATTACTCTTCTGAATCTCAACATCGCCAGCCTTCTCAGAAGCCTCGATGCGCTTGTAGTGATTGTACACGGCAACGGCCAAAACCTTCTTGGCACGCTCCTGGCCAATCACAAAATCGTCCAGAACGTCCTTAATTTCAACCGGTTTAGGAAGCTGTCCGCCTCCTAAAGGCACCTCTTCAAGCTGAGCTTCCTCGGCGATAATATCTTTGCAGAGTTCGATACACTCGTCGCAGATATAAACTGCCGGGCCGGCAATCAGCTTCTTCACCTCTTCCTGTGCTTTACCACAGAACGAGCATGTCAATTGGTCGCCACTGCCATTCTTCTGGGTCACTATCTCACCTCTTTGAAAGACTCTATATTGTCCGGAAGCACATCGGGTGGCAAAATCAGCTTAACAAACACTTCGACAAAAAGAACATCAATCCACCGAAGGCTTCCTGCTCACTATGTCGTCGATAATACCATACTCTTTTGCGGCTTCGCTACCCATGAAGAAATCACGCTCTGTATCAGCTGTCAACTTGCTGATATCCTTACCAGAGTGATCGGCCATAATGCCATTGAGGGTATCTTTAAGGCGCAGAATCTCCTGGGCGTGGATACTGATATCCGTTGCTTGGCCCTGGAAACCGCCAAGTGGCTGATGAATCATAATACGAGCGTGTGGCAGAGCATAACGCTTGCCGGCTGTGCCTGCTGCCAGCAGAAGAGCCCCCATGCTGGCCGCCTGGCCAACACAGATCGTGGAGACCGGAGCCTTCAGGTACTGCATGGTGTCGTAAATCGCCAGACCAGCGGTAACAACGCCACCGGGAGAATTGATATAGAGATGGATATCTTTCTCCGCGTCTTCCGACTCAAGAAAAAGCATCTGGGCAATGATCAGATTAGCCACATGATCGTCAATACCGCCGCCCAGGAAAATAATCCGGTCCTTGAGCAGTCGAGAATAGATATCGTAAGAGCGTTCACCGCGACCGGTTTGCTCAACGACCATAGGAATCAAGTTCATGCGTCCCCCTTGTCAGCCTTCTTCTCGGTCTTCTTTTTCGCCTTTTTAGGAGCAGCGTCTTTCTTTGGCGCAGCCTCTTTCTCTTTCTTGGGAGCGACCTCTTTTACCTTAGCGCTCTCAAGGAGAAAACTGACCACCTTCTCTTCGGCAATCTGGGCCATCAAGCCGCTACGGGCTTCTGCACCGGCATAGTGTTTCTTGACCATATCAATCGGTGCATTGGCCATAGTGGAGATCTCTTCAAGCTTGGCGTCAATCTCAGACTCATCGGCGACGATATTTTCCTGCCGGCCGATCGCTTCCAGAATCAGGTTGCCGCTCACCTGCTCAATAGCTGTCTCGCGGTAGTTCTCGCGGAAGTTCTCAGGAGTGATGCCGAGCATCTCCGGCTTCATACCCTGAGACTGCATCCGGTTGCAGATATTCTCGTACATGTACTCAAGCTGCTTGACGATCATCGCTTCGGGAACCTCGACCGGGTTCTTTTCGATCAACTTGCCAACCAACTTCTCTCGCAGGTCACCCTCAACCCGATTGATCTCCTGGGTCTCGTAGCTCGTCTGCAATTGGGCTTTCAGCTCATCAAGGGTATCAACTCCGAAGCCTTTGGCAAACTCATCATCAAGCTCGGGAACAACCTTCTCCTTGATCTCTTTCATAACAACCTTGAAGACAGCCGGCTTGCCAGCCAACTCGGCCTGACCGTACTCTTCAGGGAAAGTAACCTCAACATCCTTGGCATCTTCGCGCGTCATACCAACAACCTGGTCTTCGAAGCCGGGGATAAAAGAACCTGAACCAAGTTCAAGCAGGTGATCGTCACCCTTACCACCTTCGAAAGTCACGCCGTCAACAAAACCTTCAAAATCGATCACGACAGAATCGCCCTCGCGAGCTTTCTTGCGGGTGGTCGGTTCTACCTGGGCACGCGAAGTACGCATCTCTTCAAGACGGCTGTCGAGAACTTTGGGGTCCGCAACAAACTTTTCTTTTTCAAGAGAAAGCTTGGTGTAGTCCTTGGCAGTAATCTCCGGTTTGATTTCTACTTCCGCCTCATAAGTAAAGGCTTCTCCCTTAACGATACCGCTGCTATCAAGGATATTGGGCTCGCCAACCACGGGGATTGCATTTTCCTGCAGGGCCTGGAAGTAAGTGTCATTGATCAGACGAGAGAGGACTTCCTGCTCCATCTGAGCGCCATAATACTTCTCGAGAACCGCGACTGGGATCTTGCCGGCGCGAAAGCCCTTGATCTTGGCGGTCTTGCCAATCTTCTTAAAAGCCTTGCTGATTTCTTTATCAACCTGGTCTGCAGCAACCTCAAAGCTCAACTTCTTTTTAATGCTGCTGACATCTTCAATTTTAACATTCATGCGCTCGCTCCTCACGTCCTCTACCGGAGCCACGCACAGAAAACGCAGAGACCGGCATATCTATTCAATAATTTTATTCTACTTTGAATTTAAATTGGTGCGAGTGGGGAGACTCGAACTCCCACACCTTACGGCACTAGATCCTAAATCTAGCGTGTCTGCCAATTCCACCACACTCGCTTATTTTAGATCACAAACAATTAAGGCCCGGCTTTTCCCAAGAGAACCGCCACAAGTTGAGGGGTTGACGGGGAAAAGGCAGGCCCAGAATAATTATGGGGTGAGTGACGGGGATTGAACCCGCGACAACTGGAGCCACAATCCAGTGCTCTACCGACTGAGCTACACCCACCACAAAGTAAAGCTTTAAAACCAGGGCCAGGAAACTTGTCCCCGAGTGCCAAAATGGCGCGCCAGGAAGGACTCGAACCCTCGACCCACGGCTTAGAAGGCCGTTGCTCTGTCCAGCTGAGCTACTGGCGCTTAAAAATGGTCGGGGAGACAGGATTCGAACCTGCGACATCCAGTTCCCAAAACTGGCGCGCTACCAGGCTGCGCCACTCCCCGAAGACCGGTTTTCTAGCATGCTAAAATCAATAATGCAAGACTAAACTTGAACTTTATGACCATTGCCCTGAATAAAAATCATTTCGGACAAACGTATACCTGAGATCATCCATCCTCAAGACGGAATCGCACCGGGATGCGAACCTGGCTGGATACTGGCAAGCCACCGCGAGTGGCCGGAGAGAATTGCCAGCGTTTGACCGTTCGTTCTGCAGCACGGTCAAGAACCTTGTGGCCACAGGCTTTTTCAACCTCCAGATCTTCAACGGACCCATCGGCAGAGACATCAACCAGCAACCAGACCACACCTTCCCAATGTTTCTTCCGGGCCAGGCGAGGATATTCTGGGAGAGGATTACTACGATAATGAGGGATCGCCTCAACCAGTGAATTGGCAAAAGAAGGCGATTCATTGACAACCTGAACGTCACCGGTCACCAAAGAGGCCAGAAGAACAGTCTCTTCAACCGGAACCGATGCAGCAGCAACGGCGCTGAGATAACCCTCGGCATCATTTTCTTGGGGCGCCAGGCACACCAGCTCGGGAGCTGGAGAAGCTACAATGATCTTTTCGACAATTTTTGCATCCGGATTTTTTTTGAACGAAGCTTTTTCAATCTTCTCTACCAGAGGTTCAGCTTTCGGCTTTATCTTTGGACGAGAAGGTTTACGCGGAGGGGTCGGGGTCTGTTCAGGTTCGGTCGTTGCCACAAGCTGAGGAGGATTCGTTGCCGGGAGGAGAGAAACGGATACAGGCACAGCGGTCAGGCTGGAGTCATCAGGGTCACTCACCCAGCCATAAAACGATAGACCGACATGCAACCCCGAAGAGAGGAGCAGAAAGATCGCCAGCCTGAGAACAGGGGGGAAATTAGTCAACATTCCGTTAAACACCGACAACCTCGGGTCAAACCTGAAAAAGCAAAAAGATGAGGGCTCGACAGCAACCAGTACCAAAGGCGACACAAGAACCTCAAGAATCATCATTTCACATTGGCATCATTTCGTTTTTTTTTCAAGAATGACCATTGTTTTCTATACATGATCAGTTTAAAGCTCCCTGACAGGAGGCTTTTAGTTGAGCCAAGAGGAATCAGCCCCCCCCCTCGAAAGGACACATAAAAAGAGAAACAGGAAGGGGTTAATCACCAAGACGTCTCGGGTGTCTGACCCTCAACACGAGGGC
>JAAXQF010000480.1 GCA_012974435.1 Desulfuromonadales bacterium
TGCGCTTGATTGCAGAAGCCTCTGAGGGCTCCATCTCCAACATCGATGACGTTGAAAACGGTTTGGCCGAATTTGGCATTGCTCAATCTAACGCTCTCTACTTTGCCAAGCGTGGTGAGGAGTACTGGCAGGGGGCGCCACTGAAGAATATTCTGAGTGTGCTCGGTCTTTACACCGAGGCTTTTACGGTTATCGCTGCAGTTGATGCTAACATTAATTCTCTGGCGGACCTGAAAGGCAAAACGCTCGATATTGGTGAACTCGGATCGACGGACAACTTACAGGCCAGGTCGATACTCAATCATTTGGGCCTGGATCCGGAAAAGGATTTGACCATTGTTGAGAAGCCTGCCTACGAGGCAGCCGAACTTTTACAACAGGGTAAGATCGATGCGTACTTTTACACGGTCGGTCACCCTAATCTCGCGGTCAAAGAAGCCTCTCATGGCGATCGCAAAATCATGCTCGTTACACCGGAACAGGAATTCGTTGACGCTTTCCTTGGTCAAAAAGAATATCTCGTCGAGAGGATCATTCGAGTCGATTATTACACGGAAATCGCGAATAAGGAGCCCGTCCGTACTCTAGGCCTCAAGGCGGTTTTATTCTGCAACGCTAATACGGATGAAGACGTCGTCTACAATATGGTTAAAGAGGTCTTCGAAAACTTCGAGCTATTCAAAAAACAGCATCCTGCTTTTGCCAATCTGACCCCTGAGAAACTGTCTTCTAACCTCGTCGTACCACTGCACCCGGGGGCGGAGCGTTACTTTAAGGAAGCCGGGTTGCTGCATTAAAGCTACTTTCAATCTTTAACGAATTGATATATCAGCCAGGGAGGAAATCATGCAACGTTGGTTAACAAGCATAGCGTTATGCCTGCTGCTGGGCCTACCAGTCACGGCAATGGCAGTGGATAAGCCGTACTTCTATCCTTATGTCAACCCACTGGAAGCAACCGTTATGGAGCTTCCGCCGTATTATCATGCGGACATTCCTGACAAAGTGCCGACCAAGACCTTCAAGGTTTATCCCTTCCCTGAACGGGAGATCCCGCAGGTTTTCTGGTACGAAGACGGGCTGGTCTGTTCCCTGAACGCCCAGAAAAAAGAAGCCCCGCTGATTTTCATCATTGCCGGCACCGGTGCCCGGCATAATTCACCGAAGATGGTCAACATGCAGAAGGCCTTATACCAGGCCGGCAACCATGTCATATCAATCACCTCGCCAACCCACATGAACTTTATCGTCAACGCCTCAAGCACTACTCTCTGACCGGGTACAGCCTCGGCGGCATTCAATCGGCGTTCGTCTCGATGCTCGATGAAGAGAAAAAGGTCTTTGACTTCGAACACGTACTTCTGATCAACCCACCAGTCAATCTCTATACCTCTGTCAATATCCTCGATGGGATGCTCGAAAACATCCCGGGTGGCGTCAATAATTTCGACGCCTGGATGGATAATGTCATGAAAAAGCTGGCCGAGGCCGAGAAGAAGATGGGCTATTTCGAACTGAACGGTGATTACATCTATAAAGCCTACAAGCGCTTCCCGCCCCGTGAAGATTTCCTGGCCGCCTTGGTGGGGGTCTCTTTCCGCACCGACTCGGCCAGCATGATCTTTGCGTCCGACGTCATGAAAGGCGGAGGGTTTATCACGCCGAAAGACGTCAAGATGACGAATTCCACGTCGTTGGCACCCTATTACATCGTCGCCAACCGGACCAGCTTCAAAGATTATTTCCAGCAGCACTTTGTGCCTTTCTTCCAGAAAAGCGATCCGACCTTGACCGAGGAGAAAATGATCAAGATGCTGTCATTACGCAGTATCGAGCCTTATCTGAAAAGCGCCAGGAAGATCGGCTTGTTGGGTAACGAGGACGACATCATCTTGGCGCCGGGGGAGATCGGTTACCTTGAGCAGCTTTTCGGAGACAGGGCGAAAATTTTCCCTACAGGTGGGCATTGCGGCAATATGAACCATCAGGATGCGGTGGATTTTATGGTGAAATTTTTTGCCGGGCAGGAGGGTTGATCGATGACGTTATTACGCAAGTATAAAATGGTGCTGCTCGTGTTGCTTTTGAGCGTCTTCTTCCTGAGTGGATGCAGTACCTTGCCGAAGCCCGGGCCAGACACTGAACCGGCAATACGTCAGCAGGCTGATCTGGTCCCCGAAGGCACGGTACTGGACGTCGAGGTGTATGACCCTATTGAAGGCTTTAACCGTGGCGCTTATCGCTTTAACTACTATTTTGACAAATACCTGTTCTTGCCGGTCGTTGCTACCTACAAATTCATTATGCCAGACTATTTTGAGGACCGGGTCTCCAGCTTTGTCGACAACGTCTTTGAGTTCAATAACTTCACCAACAACCTTCTCCAGTTGAAGTTCAAAAAGACCGGGGTCACCCTGAGCCGTTTCGTCATCAACACCACAGTCGGCGTAGCGGGTCTCTGGGACCCGGCCACACACTGGGGTATCCATCGGCAAACAGAGGACTTCGGTCAAACCCTGGGGCATTACGGTGTCGGACACGGCCCGTACCTTGTTCTTCCTATTTTCGGCCCGTCCAACCTGCGTGACACAACAGGCCTGGTCACCGATGCCGTCGCCTTTTCGTATGCCGGGCCTCCAGCCTGGGTGGATGATGACACGACAACCCTGGTCTTCACCGTCGTCAGCGGCATCGACAAGCGCAAGCGCATGCCGTTTCGCTACTACGGTTCCGGATCACCCTTCGAGTATGAGCAGATCCGTTTGCTCTATACCAAAAAGCGTGAACTGGAGATTGCTGAATAATCCGTTGTACCGAGATGATTT
>JAAXQF010000455.1 GCA_012974435.1 Desulfuromonadales bacterium
TTGCAGAGCTGTACCGACTACCTGCTTGCATTCGGTGGTCACGAAATGGCTGCCGGTCTGAGTGTTGCTGCCGATCAGCTTCCGGCTTTTGCGGCCGAATTTGAGACGCACGCGCGATCAGTTCTTTCTGAAGATGATTTGCTGCCTAAGCTTTATCACGATGGTGTTGTCCTGCTCGAAGAAATGGATCTGGACGTCCTGCGTCAACTGCAGGGACTGGCGCCCTTCGGTATGGGCAATCCTGAGCCTGTTCTGGTCGTAGAATCTGTGCGTGCCATGCAGGTTAAGCCTGTTGGGGATACACATTTGCGTTTCACCGCTTGTCAGGGAGCCTTCAGCCATCCGGCTATCGCTTTTGGCATGCTTGATCGTCGGGAGGAATTCCAGGGAGAGGTTGACCTGTTGGTCTCACCACAGATCAATCGTTATAATGGTCGTGAATCAGTACAACTGAGGATCAAGGATGTCAGACCGGCCCAATAATTACGAATCCAGACAGAATGACAGGAGCGTTCTCTATATCCTTGTCGGGGGCATGCTTGGCCTGGTCGTCGCCATGGGGATAGGGCGTTTTGCCTTTACCCCGATTCTGCCGCTGATGCAACGTGACCTCGCCATGAGCAACACTGTGGCGGGATGGCTAGCGGGGCTCAATTATCTCGGCTATCTTGCTGGAGCCGTTCTTTGTTCCATCTCTCCTCAAATCCTGCGCTCTCGTCTCGTCACCGGCAGTGCTTTGCTGCTGAGTCTTGTCACGACACTCTTCATGGGCTTAACTGTCTCAGCTTTCTGGTGGGGTACGATGCGCCTGGTCGGTGGTTGGGCTAGCGCGATTCTCTTTATCGTCATTTCCGCAGAAGTTGGTGAGGCTCTAACCCGGCGTGGCTACGGTCACTGGGTAGGCGCATTGTATGCTGGCGTAGGTATTGGCATCGCGATCAGCGGCTTGATCGTCCCGCAACTGGATCTGGCCGGTGGCTGGAGTCTCTCCTGGATAGGCATGGGAGTGATCGCGACGGTCTTGGCTGCTTTCGGTATTCTCCTCGGTCGAAGACGCGACCTTGTTCAGTCGGTGACGATCAATAAAACGGGACACACCGGAAGTTTGCGTGCGGTACGTCTGTTAGCCGTCGCCTATTTCTTTGAAGGTCTTGGCTATATCGTTACGGCCACTTTTATTGTCGCCATTATTACCATAACCCCCGGACTTGAAAGCTTTGCCCCTTACAGTTGGGTTGCGGTTGGTCTGGCTGCCGTCCCTTCAACACTCTTCTGGCCTTACCTTGCACGCCGCATTGGCAGTCAACGTGCTCTGCTCTCTGCCTACGCGTTACAGGCTGCTGGCATCCTTGTCAGTATTCATGCCGACACTGTCCTCGAAGTCGTTTTTGCCGCCACCTCCTTTGGGGGAACATTCTTGGGGATAGTCGCAATGACTCTGGCCGAAGGCAATCAGCGCATGCGGGGGGAAGGGGGCCGCGCTGCCGCGTTTCTGACTGCAAGTTTTGGTGTTGGTCAGGTGCTTGGCCCTGTCCTTGCCGGTATCCTGGCGGATCTGCAGCAGGGTTTTGCCTTACCATTAATGCTGGCGGCTGCTTGCGTCATCGTGGGCGGAATTTTTATTGCTTTGGATAAGCGTTTTCAGGCGGTTCGGTGATGACACTGCTGCAAAAGCGTAACGCAAAGGCGTAACGCAAAGGCGCAAAGAGAATCAGGACAAGACGCAAAGGGGGAAACCTATAAATCAATTTGGTTATCCACTTTACTCAAGTTAGGCTCTGATTGGTTCATTACATTTTCTCGACCTAGACAAACACGGACATCAACAAGACAAAATCAAAACCGGCCTCACGCAGAGACGCGGAGAGCGCAGAGAAAGACTGATCATGGGAAAGTTTTTTCGTTTATTTCTTACTCTGCGCTCTCTGCGTCTCGAGAGAGCAAAGCGAACGGGCGTGAGTGAGGTTGTTTGTTTTTCCTATTCCACGTTTTCCGATTCATCCTTAAAAGCTTTCCCTTTGCGTCTTGTCCTGATTCTCTTTGCGCCTTTGCGTTAAATCCCTTCTCGTCATATCACCCCTAAATCTAGCATTAAATCACCCTGTGACATATTCTGTCGTTCACTCTGTTAAGATAAAATCAAACCCAACAGGGAGGATCATATGATCTACATAGGTACGACACAGGACAACGGCAGCGCCATTTATTTTGATATCCATGCAGCAGAACGACAGGGGCGTGGCATGCGCTTCTGTGGCACCCTCGGCGATGGCTCGTACGAAGGTGAAG
This sequence comes from Desulfuromonadales bacterium, assembly GCA_012974435.1. Classification (GTDB taxonomy): domain Bacteria; phylum Desulfobacterota; class Desulfuromonadia; order Desulfuromonadales; family BM103; genus M0040. The sequence goes on from JAAXQF010000455.1 coordinate 2,290, forward strand.
TTCTCGTTGAGGTCGGCAGTAACGATTGTGTGACATTTGCAGATGCCTGGCTTGGTGGCTCTGGCTTCAGTGAATTTATGGATCGATGCAGTGCTGATGTGCTGGAAAGGGCACTGCTGGATTCGGTTCGTGAGATGCCTTTCTTCCAATCTCGGACGAGTCAGCCCCATAGTCACTCTTTCCCTTGCCTGGGTAGCGGTGTTGCCGAGTCTTTACCTCTATGGAATAGCTGCATCCGATGATTGCATTGCGATGACCGGATGAGGTAAAAAGGTGCACCACACTTTTCCCGGAAGGTATTCATGCGCACCTTAGTCCTTGCTTCAACCAGTCCCTATCGCCTGCAATTGATGCGTCAACTGGAACTCAATTTTCATGTCGCTGCCCCACTCTACAAAGAAAAGATGGACGCGAGCGTTTCGGCAGAGTTGCTGGTTAAACACCAGGCCTTGCAGAAGGCGAAGAGTATTGCCGCAAAGTATGATAATGCCCTGATCATTGGTTCTGACCAGGTCTTTGTGGATGCCCGGCATCGTGTCCTCGGTAAGCCAGGGACCGTTGACAAGGCGGTTGAACAGTTGATGGAAATGCAGGGGCGCAAACATACTTTCTATACTGGCCTGGCGATCTATGACAGTGCCAGTGGCGACAGCTTGATGGAGTTCGACACATTTACCGTTTCAATGCGGAAACTGACTGAAGAACAGATCAAGCACTATGTGACTAAGGAGAACCCGATCGATTGTGCGGGCTCATTCAAAATAGAGGGGCTCGGAATTGCCCTGATGGATCAGATGGCTGGTAATGACTATACAAGTTTGATTGGTTTGCCTCTGATCTTGTTGGTTAATATGTTGAGCCGATTTGATGTAGAGGTCCTTTAACGAAAGTTTCTTTGCCCTCCGAATTTTAACCTACGGGAAATCGGTTTTTGATCGCCAAAATCGACATTTTAACATTCCATCAAAGACCAGAATTCTGTATTCTAATACCTTCTTGCATCATCTGTTTTTGTTCTAAATTCTGAATCAGTCAACCCGCAGTTTCTTATTTTAATTCTGACCTCTAGGTTATACCACTCATGCAGCACGCCAACTTTGTCCATCTCCATTGCCATACCCAGTACAGCTTACTCGACGGTGCCATTCGTATTGGCGATCTAGTGAACCGAGCCAGTGAATATCGCATGCCTGCAATGGCTGTTACCGATCACGGCAACATGTTTGGTGCCCTGGAGTTTTACTCCAAGGCTCGCGCTGTCGGCGTTAAGCCTATTATCGGCTGTGAGGTTTATGTTGCCTCCGGATCGCGCCATGAGAAGAGCGGTGCGGCCTCTTCGAGTGACGCCTCCGGTCACTTTATTCTGCTCTGCAAAAACCGTAAAGGTTATCGCAATCTATGCCACATGGTTTCAACGGCTTACCAGGATGGCTTCTATTACAAACCGCGTATTGACTGGAATCTTCTCAAGGAAAATAACGAGGGTCTGATTGCTCTCACTGCCTGTCTTGGCGGAGAAATCCCCAGTCTGATCACCCGCGGTCGTATGGATCATGCCCGTCAGCGAGCGGAAGAGATGTCCAGTATCTTCGACAACAACCGTCTCTATCTCGAGTTACAGGAGAACTATCTTCCGGAGCAGGAAGTCGCCAATAAGGGGCTGATTGAACTTAGCAAGGATCTCGGTTTGCCTCTGGTGGCGACCAATGATTGCCATTACCTGACCCGTGAGGATGCCTTTGCTCACGAAGTCCTGCTCTGCATCCAAACCGGCAAAACGATGGACGATCCGAAACGGATGCGTTTTGCCAACGAGGAGTTTTATGTCAAAACTCCCGATGAAATGGCTGAGCTTTTCAAACACGTCCCGGAGGCGATCAGTAATACTGTTGAGATCGCCGAGCGTTGTAATCTGGAACTGGACGTAAGTGGCAAAAATTATCATTTCCCTGCACTGGAGCTTGGAGAAGACAAGACCCCAAGCTTGGCCCTCGAAGAGGATTCTTATGTTGGTCTCGAAGAGCGGTTTGTCGAAATTCGCAAGCTGCGCCCTGAATTCTCCGAAGAGGAAGTCGAAACTTACAAGGAACGCCTCAAGGAAGAGCTGGGAATCATCAACCAGATGGGCTTCCCCGATTACTTCCTGATTGTCGCTGATTTTATCAACTGGGCCAAAGATCATGACATCCCGGTTGGCCCGGGCCGAGGTAGTGCGGCCGGCAGTCTGGTCGCCTTTGCCCTGAGAATTACCGATATCGACCCCATCCCGTACCATCTGCTCTTTGAGCGTTTCCTGAACCCTGAACGTATCTCCATGCCTGATATCGACGTCGATTTCTGTATCAACGGTCGCGAGGATGTCATCAACTACGTGCGGGATAAATACGGCCGGGAGAACGTTGCCCAGATCATCACCTTCGGGTCAATGATGGCACGCGCTGTTATCCGCGATGTTGGCCGTGGTATGGGAATGCCATACGGTGAGGTCGACACGATTGCCAAGTTGATTCCCAACCCCACCGGCAAGAAGGTCACGCTCAAGGATGCACAGAAGCAGGAACCGCGCTTGCGGGAGCTGATCGAGAAAGACGGCCGGGTCAAGAAACTCTTTGATGTTGCGCTCTCCCTCGAAGGTTTGACCCGCCACGCATCCACCCACGCTGCCGGTGTTGTGGTTACCCCCAAGCCACTGACTGAGTATTTGCCTCTCTATGTCGACCCCAAGTCGCATGGACAGGTCACCCAGTTTGATATGGGCTATGTCGAGAAGATCGGCCTGGTTAAATTTGACTTTCTCGGCTTGAAGACACTGACCGTCATCGATAACGCAGTGCGCTTGATCAGGGAAGGCAAGAATCCGGACTTTGATCTTAACCTGATCCCAAATGATGACGAGACCGCATATCAACTCCTCAGTCGTGGTGAGACGACCGGTGTTTTTCAGCTTGAGTCATCGGGGATGAAAGAATACCTGATCAAGCTCAAGCCCTCCTGCTTTGAAGACCTGATCGCAATGGTCGCCCTGTACCGCCCGGGCCCGCTCGGTTCGGGGATGGTCGACTCGTTCATCAAGCGTAAGCATGGCGTAGAAACCTTTGATTATGACTTTCCTCAGCTTGAGCCACTCCTCAAGGACACCTACGGGGTTATCGTCTACCAGGAGCAGGTCATGCAGATTGCCCAGGTGCTGGGTAACTACAGCCTCGGTGGCGCAGACCTGTTGCGGCGAGCCATGGGTAAGAAGAAGGCCGAGGAGATGTCCAAGCAGAAGAAACTTTTCCTCGCTGGCGCCAAAGAGAACAAACTGGACACCAAGAAGGCAGAAAAAGTCTTCGACCAGATGGAAAAGTTTGCCGAATATGGCTTTAACAAGTCGCACTCCGCGGCCTACGCCTATATTGCCTACCAGACTGCATATCTCAAGGCCCATTACCCTGTTGAGTTTATGGCCGCGCTGCTTACTGAGGATATGGAAAATACCGAGAAAGTCATTAAGAACATCAACGAGATTCGCAATATGGAGATTGCGATTCTGCCGCCCGATGTCAATGAGTCGTGTTGTGATTTCACCGTGCACGATAAAGATATCCGTTTCGGTCTGGGCGCGATTAAAGGTGTTGGTGGCGGTGCTGTCGAGGCGATTGTTGAAGCACGTGAGGAAGGCACCCATTTCGAGTCTCTGCATGATTTTTGCGAGCGCGTAGACCTGCGCCGGGTCAACAAGCGGGTTGTCGAAGCGATGGTCAAATGCGGGGCTTTTGATTCGTTACAGAAACACCGCTCACAATTCATGGCGGCGGTAGAGGAAGCCATGGAGTCCGGGCAGAAAATGCAGCGTGAAAAAGAGTCCGGTCAGGAATCGTTGTTTGGCACAGATCAGATCGTTACCCAGAGTGGCCACGCCTACGGCAAACTTCCAGAGTTGGAGGAATGGCCGGAGAATGTGCTTCTGACCAATGAAAAGGAAGCGATAGGCTTCTACATTACCGGACACCCGCTCGCGCGTCACAGCGACGCGATCAAGCGTTTCAGCACTTGTGACACCTCCGGTCTGATGGACCGTACCGACAAGGAAGAGGTGAGCGTCTGCGGTATCGTGACCGGGATCAAGTTGTTGAACACCCGTAAAGGTGATCGCATGGCTTTTGTTACTTTGGAAGACTTGAGTGGCTTTGTGGAATTGGTTGTTTTCCCGGAGACCTACACTCAGTACTCCGAGCTTCTTAATAGTGAGGAGGCGCTGTTGGTCAAAGGCTCTCTGGATGTCGGTGAAGATGCCTGTAAACTCCTGGTCAATGAAGTCGTTCCGCTCAAGGAGGTTCAGATTCGCATGACCCGACGGGTTCACTTCCGTTTGACGACGCCCGGTCTGGATGATCGCCAGTTGCGTTCATTGAAAGAGATCGTAACGCGCTACCGTGGTGAGTGCGATGCGATTATTCATCTGGTTGTGCCAAATCGTAGCGAAACAGTGATATCATTACCTGAAGAATTGCGTATCCAGCCAAGTGATGAAATGATGGATGACGTCGAGAAATTGTTCGGTTATAATGTCGTAACCTTCGAATAGGTTTGACTATTTAACCCGCTGAATAGTTACAATGAAGTTTGACCATTTGAATTGGTCTCTGAAAATCACAGGAGCCTGCTAATGCAGTTTTTTTTAGACTTTGAAAAACCCCTGGTAGAACTCGATCAGAAAATTCGCGAGCTGCGTGATTATACCACCGATAACGTTGATTTCTCTTCTGATATCAAGAAGTTGGAGAAGAAGTCTGCGAAGTTGCGTGATGAAATCTTTTCCAATTTAACCCGCTGGCAGCGCACCCAGCTGGCCCGTCATCAGGTCCGTCCTTACACGCTTGATTACGTCAAGCACATCTTTACCGACTGGTTTGAAGTTCATGGTGATCGCAACTTCCGCGATGATCCGGCGCTGGTTTGTGGTTTTGCCCGTCTTGATGGCGAGCCCTGCGCGATCATCGGTCACCAGAAAGGGCGCGATACCAAGGAGAAGGTTTACCGGAATTTCGGCATGCCGAATCCGGAAGGATATCGCAAGGCCTTGCGCGTTATGCAGATGGCAGAGCAGTTTGGCCTGCCGATCTTTACTTTTGTCGACACCCCGGGGGCTTTCCCCGGCATTGGTGCAGAAGAGCGTGGTCAGGCCGAGGCAATTGCCCGTAACCTGCGTGAGATGGCCGCACTGACCGTTCCTGTGATCGTGACCGTGACCGGCGAAGGTGGCTCGGGTGGTGCACTGGCGATTGCCGTCGGCAACAAGGTGCAGATGATGCAGCATTCGGTTTATGCTGTTATCTCTCCGGAAGGTTGTGCCGCGATACTCTGGAGTGATGGCGCCCGTGGCCCAGAGGCTGCTGAAGCTCTTAAGCTGACGTCCAAGGATATTGACTCTCTCGGTGTGATTATCGATGATGTTATCCCGGAACCTCTTGGCGGCGCACACAACGATCATGCTGCTGCTGCCGCAACGGTGAAGGAATACCTGAAAAAACATTTTGTTTGCCGAAAATATTCAACGCAGAGACGCGAAGACGCAGAGGAAAACTCTTAAACCAAAAGGATATTTACCGCCCGTTCATTCCTCTCACTCGAGTCACAGAGAACACAGAGAGATTCAAAAGATGTTAGCTTTTCTCCGTGCCCTCTGTGACTCTGTGGCGAAAGATTTTATGCGGAACCCTGGATAATAACATGAAGCCATTGGTCATCGGACTGGGACAATGCTCCCTCGACATACTCGGTCAGGTTGACAAGTATCCAGCGCTTGACGAGAAGGCCGAGTTGAACTCTTTGCTGGTTCAAGGTGGTGGCCCGGTTGCAACGGCACTGGTGACGCTGTCACGCCTGGGTGTGCCGGTTGCGATTGTCGGAGCTGTTGGTGATGACGATTTCGGCCGACATATCCACGAAGGGCTTGTCCTGGAAAACGTCGATTGCACCTACCTGATCCAATCACCACAAAGCTCCAGCCAGGTAGCTTTTGTGACTGTCGATGCTCAGGGTCATCGCAATATCTTCTGGCATCGTGGAACCGCTCTCCCCGTTATTCCGGAACGACTACCAAGTCTGCTGGCAGATTCTGTGCGTGTCCTGCATCTGGATGGCTTGCACCTCGCCCCGTCGATTGCTGCGGCGGAACAGGCTCGGCGGCAATCCGTTACGACGGTTCTCGACGCCGGGACGCTACGCCCCGGCATCGAGGAGCTTCTGCCTTTTATTGATCACCTTGTCGTAAGTGAAAGATTTGCTCGCCAGTTTATTGGTAGGGACGATCCTGAGGCCGCTATTCAAGGTTTGCTAGACTATGGATCGGTCGTGGTCACTGTTACGATGGGCCCCTCTGGCAGCCTTAGCATGGGTAAAGGGGTGCAACCCTTTCATCAACCGGCCTTTGTTGTTGAGACCATAGATACGACCGGCTGTGGTGATGTCTTTCATGGTGGCTATATCTACGGTTTGCTGCAAGATTGGCCTCTTGAAAGGACCGTTCGTTTTGCTGCAGCTAGTGCGGCCCTTAAAGCTCGCGCTTTAGGCGGGAGAACTGCTATCCCGACGTTGCAGGAAGTGGAGATTTTTCTGTCGTGTTTGGATGAACACCCAACGCCGGAAGCGACCGGTTGACTTGACGGCCCGCTTCCTTTATCAATGCTTATATGACTAAAATTATTCAACAATGTGCTCTGTTCATAATTATCCTGTTGCTTGCTGCTTGCGGTGACCCGACTTATCACGTCCGGGTTCTGGATAAGCCCTCGTCGACACCTTTGCCAGCGGGCAAGGTTAAGCCAACGGGCAAGGTTAAGCCAACGCAAAGAGCTTACGAGGTCAATGGCCAGAGATACCAGCCAATTCCTTCGGCGCAGGGTTTCGTTGAGAAGGGGCTTGCCAGCTGGTACGGCAAGAAGTTTCATGGTCGCAAAACCAGTAACGGTGAAACTTACGACATGTATGCCATGACGTCAGCACATAAAACCTTGCCGATGAACGTGCACCTGAAAGTGACCAACCTCGACAATGGGCGTTCTACGGTTGTGCGGGTCAATGATCGCGGGCCTTTTGTCAGAAGCCGCATTATTGATCTTTCGTACTCTGCCGCTAAAGAGTTGGGGGTGGTAGGGCCAGGAACGGCAAATGTGCGCATTGAAGCCCTTGGCTACCAGGACAAAGGACCCGCCGGAAGTGCACCTCACTACACGCAACCGGACAGCTATGATGTCGGGCCGTTCATGGTCCAGGTAGGAGCCTTTACCGTGAAGGAAAACGCAGATCGACTTGCCGCAAAGCTTAAAGGCCAGTATGGCAGTTCCTCCGTTGCGGCAGGGTGGGTGGATGGGCAGAAGTTTTACCGGGTCAGGGTTGGTCTGTTTAACGCAATGGCCAAGGCTTCCACGGGGCTTCTTGAGATCGAAGCCAACGGTTATCCTAATAGTTTCATCGTCGCTCAGTAGCAACGGCCTTTTATTGCTGCTCTGCAGGGTTGGTTTGCCCTGCTATTATGGTGGGTTATAAGTCCGAACGAAAAAAGGGCCCCCTGAAACAGGAGGCCCTTTTGTCTTTTCGCAATAATTCAGATCAACTGGCTTTCTGGATAGCCCCTGATCGAATGCAGCGCGTACAAACTTTCATGCTACGCACGGAACCATTCTGGACAGCACGTACCCTCTGCAGGTTCGGCTTGAAGACCTTCTTGGTTCTATTATGCGCATGGCTGACATTACAGCCAGTCATCGATTTCTTCCCACAGACATCACATACGTTCGCCATTGTTTGTTCCTCCTATTTGTTCTGAACGGAATCTTCTAGCATGGTTACGGGGGTTTTGCAAGGGATTTTCTTAAGCTTTCGCCTTGTCATTTTTTTTGCCAAGGTTTTCAGCAAGCGTCCAGCCCAGTAAAGCTGCGCCTGCAGTGCCCATCTCCGGAAGAAGGACGGTACGGTCTGCACAATAAAGATTCTTGTCTATTCTGATCGGCAGACTTGCTAAAGGTTTTACAGCGCAATCTGCCTTGTTGTTTGTTTTTGCCTCCAGAGGCAGAGAGTCTTCAGAAAGGCTGTATTTTGCAAAAGGCAGAATTGCTTCCATCTGGAGGCGAACCAGGGATTCTGATGACCTGGCATCACTAACAATCAGACCACGTAACTCCTTTTCGTGCTCCTCTATTGCCATGCGCATTGGTAGCTCTCCACCGCAAATGATGCGGCTGGCAAGGAGTGGTGACAGTTGACCTGCCAGGTTGCTGGTACGGTACACAGATGGCGGGTCAGGCAGCGACAGTTTACGACCCTCCAGAGGCGCAAACTTGTCGAGCCATTGTTTGTCGCCAAGCAGGAAGCTGTCTGCCCTAAAGTAACCGCCCGACTTGAATTGACCCCCTGTCCATTTGGAGCCGTTGAAATCAAGCGATTTCAGATCGTCGATTTGCCCCTTTGCCCCATGAAACTGTTCAAATCGCTTGTTCAGCATTTCGCTGAAATCAGGCTCCTTATGATTCTCCGGGCGCAATGTCTGAGCCCAGAGCATGGCCGCTCTGGAATAAGAAAGCTGCGTGACACTGGTGGAAGAGAGACCTTGAAGAAGGTCGATCAGGAAGCTTTTTGCCGCCCCGCTAAATCGCTCTATGCTTTGAGACACCGGCGCTTCAAGTTCTGACCAGTTGATGCGACGTTTAAGGCTGAGGAGTTTCAGGTGTCCCTTTGCTTTCAGGGAAGGCCACGGCAAACCACCACACTCCCAGAAAAACTCCTCCAGCTTAATACCCTGAAGACGTAGCTCTTCAAGCCATTGGCTGACGGCTTTTCCGTCATCACCGAACTCTCTGGATAATTCATCCTCGAGCTGTACGTCGCTGCTCAATGTGACTCTGGCTTTTTCAGAGATGACCTGAATCGGTTGCTGTGCAACAAAGCAGGCACGTCCCCCAAGCACTCCGAGCAATTTCTCCAAAAAGAGTGAGGAATGGAACCAGGCCGGTGCTTTAGCTTTGCGATTGCGTAAAAAGAGCACCCGGTTGCCTTGCTTGGCGAGGAGCGCTGCTGCAATACGGGCGGCAACTGATCCGCCGATGATGACTATGTCGTAGTGTTTGCTGCTCATGATGTTGCTTATATTCGATTCGTTATTGTTGTAGAGAAAATCTTGTCAGATGCAAACGTAAAGCAAAGGCGCAAAGGGAAATCAAGCAAGACGCAAAGGGTGAGTCCAGAGTCAAAGTCTGTTCTCTTAGCGTCTTTCTCTAACCTTAGCGTCTTTGCGTTAAAATCTGACCGCTTAAGTTGGGGATAGGCGCCATAGCTGTTCAGTCAACCGTTATTTAAGATCCTCTTCCGAGATGACGTCCATCCCGGTGTTGAGTAGCAGAGCGCTGGTGACACCCACGCCCGCAACCTTATCCTCTCCCAGATAAACCCTGTGCACACCACATGAAGGACTTCCCTCTTTCAATAACGCCCTGCAACAACCACTTAAACGGGCGATCTCCAGAGTCATCTTTGCGCCTCGGCAGAAAAGGGCATTCATCGACCGGCCATTCTCCGAAACAGCTTCACCGTTGCCGGCGAGAACTGCCTGGCCATCACCCGACTGGAAAAAAGTCTTGTCCCTGGGGGTTGCCATGCCGGCGAGTTGTTCCGGGCAAACCGGAATTGGTGTCAGTTTTTCACGTTGCAGGTAATCGAGAACGTCCTGAGAATGTTTGGACTTGCCGTCAAAGCGGGTCGGCAATCCCAGCAGGCAGGCGCTGACCAGGATTGTTTCGCCGTTTGTTTTAGGGTGCTCTTCTTTGTCCATTGGAACAATCAATCTGTGATAGCAGGGTTGACCAGAGCGGTTGTCTCAACAACACCATCCGGGTCGATCTTTATCTGACGGCCGTTGACGTGTACACGACCTTCGGCAATCAACTGGATGGCGCGAGGGTAAATTCGGTGCTCCTGTTCGAGAATGCGGGCGGCAAGGGTGTCGGCGTCATCATCGGCAAGGATCGGTACGACCGCTTGCATGATGATGGGGCCTGTATCAACGCCACCGTCGACAAGATGCACTGTGCAGCCGGAAAAGCGTGCCCCGTAATCAAGTGCTTGCTGTTGCACATGCAGTCCAGGAAAAGCCGGTAGCAGGGCCGGGTGGATGTTGATTATCCGTTCGGGGAAGGCATCGATGAAGGTCTGGGTGATGATGCGCATAAAGCCTGCCAGAACAACCAGTTCGACACCGGCGTCTTGCAGTGCTTTGACGACTGCATTGTCAAAGTCTTCGCGTTGGGAAAAATCTCGATGATTGATACAGAGTGTCGCTACTCCGGCACTGCTTGCACGGTCCAGAGCGCCGGCGCCGGGATTGTTGGTGATGACGACAGCTATCTCGGCAGCCAGGCTACCGTCCATACAACGATCGATGATCGCTTGCAGGTTTGTGCCGCCACCCGAGGCCAGAACACCGATACGCAACAATTTTGACATGGAGTTTCTCCAGAACAATAATGAACTACTTCTTCGCAGCAAGCTATGAGGTATCAACAGCCTGTAACTTTTGTTGTTAACACAATCGGAATCTATTCTTAGCCGCGATCAGAATCTATGAAAATCTGTACAATCTAAAAAGAGATACTCTAGGTTTGGTTCTAACCATAGATCTTAATAGACTTTCATCGCGGCTAAACAAATATGAGCTTGGGACAGTCCCCTTAACTTCGGGGACAGTCCATGTGTACGTTGCTTATCGCTTAAAGCTTACAGCTTAAAGCTAGACTAGTTCCACCTGATTGCACTCGCCTTTACAGGTGTCGATTTTGCCTATGATGTAGGCCTCTTCGTTGAGCCCTTTCAAACGGGAAATAATGTCGTCTGCAGACTCTTTCGGAACCACGAGCACCATGCCGATACCATAGTTGAAGGTGCGGAACATCTCTTGCTCTTCGATGTTGCCAGCTTCACGCAACAGTTCGAAAAGAGGCAGCTTGGGCCAGGAGTCCTTTCTGATCACCGCTTTACAATGGCGCGGCAGGATACGAGGGACATTCTCCAACAAGCCGCCTCCTGTGATGTGGGCCATGCCGTGGATTTCAAAATCACGCAGCAGGTTGAGAATTGATTTGACGTAAATTTTGGTCGGGCGCAGCATGGCGTCACCGAGGGACTCGTTGAGTCCGGGCAGGACGGTCTCGAGACCTCCCTCCAAACGTTCCGTGGCGATACGCCGGGCCAGAGAGAAGCCATTTGAGTGTAAGCCGTTTGATGCGATACCGATGATTGCCTCACCATCCTGAATGGTCGAACCGTCGATGATGTCGTCGCGATCGACCACACCTACCGTAAAGCCGGCCAGGTCGTATTCACCTTCGCTGTAGAAACCAGGCATCTCAGCTGTTTCTCCACCGACCAGGGCACAACCCGCCTGACGACAGCCCTCTGCTATGCCTTCAATGACCTCGGCGGCTTTTTCCGGAGCCAACATGCCTGTCCCCAGGTAGTCGAGGAAGAAGAGCGGCTCAGCACCCTGTACGATGATGTCGTTAACGCACATGGCGACCAGGTCAATGCCGACCGTGTTGTGACGATCAAGTTCGAACGCCAGCTTCAACTTTGTGCCGACTCCGTCTGTCGAGGAAACCAGAACAGGGGACTTGTATTTATCCTTGTTCAAGGCAAAGAGCCCGCCGAAACCACCGATATCAGTGAGAACTTCCGGGCGGTTGGTCGATTTGACCAGCGGTTTGATGATGTCGACAAAACGATTACCAGCTTCGATATCTACGCCGGCGCCTTTATAGGTCATACTGGAACGATCAGACAAGGTTGTTCTCCTCATATTAATGGGTAGCAACAATAAATAAAACACTGCCCTCAGGTTGTCAATTGCAAACCTTGAAAAACGGCAGTAATCTCCCTCTTTACAGGTCGGCAGAGGTGACATAGTATGTTCAGCTGTAAGCTGCAAGCTATAAGCTGTAAGTTTGAGGTGCAAGCTTTTAAGACGTGGTGTTGTCAAAGCCTGCCTGACGTTAGCTTTCAAGCCTTTTCCTTTGGTGCTTTGGATCCAGATGCAAATCAATCAAACGAACACGTTACCCGCCGGCGACAGAATCACATTGATGCAACGGGATGACCTGGTTGCCGTGCATCAACTCGAGTGTGCCAGTCAGTCTGATCCCTGGAGTTCGCAGCATTTTGTCGATGAACTTGAGTCCAGGGTTGCAACGATCGACCTCTACTGGTGCGGGGAACGGTTGGCGGGTTTTTTGTGCAGCTGGTTGATTGCCGGAGAATTGCAGATCCAGAATCTGGCGACCTTGCCGCAGATGCGTCGACGGGGGATTGCGGCCAAGCTTTTAGCCCACGCCATCGAACGAAGCCAGGAACAGGGTTTAACGTCTGTCTGCCTTGAGGTTCGTGTTACAAATAAACCGGCCATAACTCTTTACGAGCGTTTCGGTTTTACTCTCGACGGGATTCGCCCCTCTTATTATCCCGATGGTGAAGATGCGCTGCTTATGACTTACCAGCTATGATGCTCTTGTCTACTTTTCTCAACGCGTAGACGCAGAGTGCAGATACAGGGTTGAAACACTTTTAAGAACTTATGAGATTTCCCTCTGCGTCTTTGCGCCTTTGCGTTAAACATTTTTTTAGGTTGTTGATTTTGAAATTTCAGGAGAATAAGCCTTTATGAAGAATTACAGGACCAAGATTATTTCCAACCAGGAAATTTCGCCCGGTTATTTCCGGATGAAGATCCTGGCTCCCGGCTTTGGCGAGAATGCCCACGCCGGGCAGTTTATTATGTTCCGTGTGCAACGCTCACTGCCGCCACTGCTAAGGCGGCCTTTTGGCATCTTTCGCACCGGATTTCTGCCTGCCGATTGTGATGGCCTACCGCCGAAGGAATTCGTTGAGATTGTTTATAAAGTTGTCGGCAGCGGCACCAGCATTATGGCGGAGCTTCACGAAGGCGACAAGGTTGAGCTGTTGGGGCCATTGGGCAACGGTTTCGATTGCACCTCACACAAAGGCGAGAAAATTCTGGTAGGCGGCGGTATCGGCCTGGTCCCGCTCTACATGCTGGCCGGAGAGCTGGTTGCCAACGGCTGCAAGGTGCGCCTGTTGATGGGTGGCCGGACCCGTGATGACATCCTGGTTGTTACTGAATTCGAACGTCTTGGCGTAGAAACCTACATCTCAACTGATGACGGCAGTCTCGGTGAGGCAGGTCTGGTGACCCAGGTTCTGGAGCGCAAACTGCAGAAATATCCAGAGACAGAAGTCTTCACTTGCGGCCCCATGCCGATGCTTGCCGCGGTTCATGACATCTGTGTAAAGCACAAGACGCCTTTACAGGTCTCACTGGAAGAATCCATGGCCTGCGGTGTCGGTGCCTGTTTGGGCTGTGTCGTAAAAGGGGCAGGGCACACTGAAGAGAAGCCAAGTTACCTCTGCTCCTGCAAGGTCGGGCCGGTCTTTAAGTCGCAATACCTGGATTGGAGTGCTC
>JAAXQF010000458.1 GCA_012974435.1 Desulfuromonadales bacterium
CGGGGACCTTAAGTGGCGCCCCTAAAATTCGTGCCATGGAAATTATTGAGGAGATGGAGCCGGTGCGTCGTGAGATCTACGGTGGCGCTGTCGGTTATATCTCTTTCGATGGCAATATGGATCTTGCGATCGCGATTCGGACTCTGGTTACTCACAAAAACCGGATTCATCTTCAGGCCGGTGCTGGTATCGTTGCAGACTCTGATCCAAAAGCCGAGTATGAGGAAACCGTCAACAAGGCCATGGGGGTCAAGATGGCCATCGAACTGGCGCGTCAGGGGTTAGACTGAAATGCTGCTGATGATCGACAACTACGATTCGTTTACCTATAACCTGGTACAGTACCTGCGCGAGCTAGGTGAAGAGGTTGAGGTCTATCGTAATGACAAAATTTCTCTGGCTGAGATTGAAACTCTCAATCCCACACGGCTTGTGGTGTCCCCGGGGCCCTGTACACCCAATGAAGCTGGTATCTCTGTGGAAGCCATCAAGCATTTTGCAGGTAAACTTCCGATCCTCGGTGTTTGCTTGGGGCACCAGTCGATTGCTCAGGCCTATGGCGGCAAGGTTGTTCGTGCCGATCGTCTGATGCATGGCAAGACCAGCCCGGTTTTTCATGATAACCGTGAGCTCTTCGTCGGACTTCCTGATCCTTTTGATGCGACCCGATATCATTCCCTTTTGGTGGAACGTTCTTCTCTTCCGGAATGTCTGGAAATTACGGCATGGACGGCAGAAGGTGAGATTATGGGGATGCGGCATCGTGACCTGCCAGTCTGGGGTATGCAGTTCCATCCGGAATCGATTCTGACGGTTGCCGGTATGGACATGCTGAACAACTTTTTGCAGATGACCAAGTGAGCCAGGAGCCATCATGATAAAGAACGCAATTAGCAAGGTTGTTCTGCAGCAAGACCTGGTAGAGACCGAAATGATTGAGGTGATGAACCAGATCATGGGCGGTGAGGCGACTCAAGCGCAGGTTGGTGCTTTTATCACCGCGTTGCGTATGAAGGGCGAAACTATCGAAGAAATTACCGGCGCTGCCAGGGTCATGCGTGACCACGCAACCCCCATCCGGGTGGGTAAGGCCCTCGATATTGATCGTGAAGAGATTAACTTGGATCGCGAGACGATCCTGGATACATGCGGTACAGGTGGCAGCGGGACAAAAAGTTTCAATATTTCGACGACGGTCGCGTTCGTTGTCTCTGCCTGTGGCATCAAGGTTGCGAAACACGGCAATCGCAGCATCTCTTCTGCCTGTGGCAGTGCTGATGTGTTGGAGGCTCTGGGGGTTAATTTAAACGTGACGCCGCAACAGGTTGAATCATGTATCAATGAAGTCGGTGTCGGTTTCCTCTTCGCGCCAGCTCTGCATGGGGCCATGAAGCACGCGATTGGCCCACGCCGCGAAATCGGCATACGCACAATCTTTAATATTCTTGGCCCCTTGACCAACCCGGCCGGTGCGGATCGTCAGGTCTTGGGAGTTTATGACGAGAAACTGGTTGAAGTCCTTGCCAAGGTTTTGGTCAAGCTCGGCTGTCAGCGTGGCTTTGTTGTCCATGGCCAGGACGGGATGGACGAGATAACCCTGACCGGTCCGACACGCGTCGCCGAGATCAACGAAGGTCAAGTGAGCCTTTCGACGATTGAACCGGAAGACTTTGGTTTGCGCCGCTGCCTGCTGAGTGATCTCCAAGGTGGTGACGCCGAGGAGAATGCTTCGATCGTCAGAGATATTCTGGCCGGGGCTGAAGGCCCTAAGCGGGATGTTGTTCTGCTCAATGCGGCCTATGCGCTGGTTGCTGCCGGAATCGCAGAGAGCGTGGATGCCGGTTTGCAGAAGGCTCGCAACATGATCGACGAGGGGCTGGCCAAGGCGAAGCTCGAAGGGCTTGTCAACTTAACCAATGCCTGACCCGTTGCTGTACACCTGAACTTAATTTGAGCTCTGATCTATAATGATACTCGATAAAATAGCTGAACATAAACGTCAGGAAGTTGCGCTGGCCAAGAGCCGTCGTTCTCTTGCCTCCTTGCAGCAAGGTATCGATGATCTTGAGGACCAGCCAAGAGGATTTTTGCGCGCCCTACGTGCGACTTCGGATTCTGGTTGGACCTCTGTCATTGCTGAGGTCAAGAAAGGTTCACCCAGCAAAGGGGTGATCCGTGAAGACTTCGACCCTTTGGCGATTGCGGAGACTTATCAGGCCAATGGCGCGACCTGTTTGTCGGTGTTGACGGATGAGAACTTCTTTATGGGGCATCTCCTGTACCTCGCAAAGATTCGCGAGGTTGTCAGTCTACCGCTTCTGCGCAAGGATTTTATTTGCGACCCTTACCAGATTTACGAGGCCAGAGCCGCTGGCGCAGACGCCATCCTTCTGATAGCGGCCATGCTTGATGCCGTGCAGCTTGCAGAGTACAATGCTTTAGCGAGCGAGCTTCATCTTGATGTCCTGCTGGAAGTTCATGATGAGGCGGAGCTGGAGGCGGCGCTGGTAACCGGCTGCGAGCTGATTGGCATCAATAATCGCAACCTGCAGACTTTTGCAACTGATCTGGCAACCACAGAACGCCTACTGCCAAAGATCCCCGCCGGTCATTTCGTAGTTGCTGAAAGTGGTATCTCGTCAAGAGCAGATGTCCTGCGTTTACAGAAGGCTGGTGCCAGGGGTTTTCTGGTTGGCGAAGCACTGATGCGTGAGGACGATATCGGCGCCAAGCTCAAAGAACTTCAAGGTGAGAATTGATTTCATATGTCACAATTTCCCATAACAATTAACGTCAAGGAGATATCTCATGCAGAGTAAAATTCTTCTCAGCGAAGACCAGCTCCCCAAGCAGTGGTACAACATTATCCCGGATATGCCTGGCACAATGTCTCCGGTTATTCATCCCGGCACCCTCCAGCCGGTTTCTCCCGATGATCTCCTGCCTCTCTTCCCCATGGGTTTGATTGAACAGGAAGTCTCTCAGGAGCGCTGGATCGATATTCCGGAAGAGGTCCGTGAGATATACAAGCTATGGCGTCCTGCTCCGATGTTTAGGGCGCATCAGTTAGAAAAAGCTCTCGGCACCCCGGCCAAGATTTACTACAAATATGAAGGTGTCTCACCGGCCGGTTCGCATAAGCCGAATACTGCCGTGCCGCAGGCTTATTACAACAAGATTGCCGGTACCAAGCGCATCGCATCGGAAACCGGTGCCGGACAGTGGGGCTCCTCTATCGCCCTTGCCTGTCAGCATTTTGGGCTGGAGTGTACAGTCTATATGGTTAAGGTCTCTTACGGTCAGAAGCCCTATCGCAAGAGCATGATGCAGTTGTGGGGAGCAGACGTTTTCCCCTCACCATCAGACAAGACCAACGCTGGTCGCTCGATTCTTGAAAAAGACCCTGACAATCAGGGTTCTCTGGGTATTGCTATCAGTGAGGCGGTTGAAGACGCTGCAACCCATGAGGATACCCGCTATGCTCTGGGCAGCGTACTCAACCATGTCTGCATGCATCAGACGATTATCGGCCTCGAAGCCAAAGAACAGCTCAAGATCGCCGGCGATTACCCCGATGTGATCATCGGTTGCCACGGCGGAGGTTCAAACTTTGCGGGAATTGCCTTCCCTTTTATCTCCGATAAAGCAAATGGCAAGGATATCCGTCTTCTGGCGATGGAACCGGCAAGCTGCCCGACTCTGACCAAGGGGGTTTACGCCTTCGATTATGGCGATACGGCTAAGATGGCGCCGATCTCGAAAATGTATACCCTCGGTCACGACTTCATGCCTCCCGGTATTCACGCTGGTGGTCTGCGTTATCATGGCGCTTCCCCTCTGGTGTCACAACTGGTTCACGAAGGGGTTGTTGAGGCAAGAGCTGTTCCGCAGACGGCCTGTTTTGAGGCCGCTGTGCTGTTCGCACGTACCGAGTCGATTATCCCGGCACCTGAGTCCTCACACGCTATCCGCGGTGCAATTGACGAGGCACTGCAAGCCAAAGAAGAAGGTAAGGAGAAGACGATTCTCTTTAACCTCTCCGGGCATGGTCATGTCGACATGGCAGCGTACGACGCTTACTTCGCCAATCAGCTGGAAGATTACGAATATCCTGAAGCTGCAATCCAGGAGTCCCTGTCACATCTGCCTAAGGTTGGTTAATTGATGGCAAACTACGGTGTGCCGCGGGTGAAAATCTGCGGTATTACTAATCTTGATGATGCCCATCACGCTGCTGCCTGTGGAGCGGACGCTTTAGGCTTTGTCTTCTACCCGGGCAGCCCCAGGTTTGTAAACCCGGATACGGCACGGCGAATCATTGCCGAACTCCCACCTCTGGTGACTACGGTAGGCCTGTTTGTCAATGAGCCTCCGGCCCGTATCCGTGAGATGGTGGATTTCTGCGGCCTGAACACGGTACAATTACATGGTGATGAAGAGCCGGGCCAGTGTTGCTATCCTCCCTGTCGGGTGATTAAGGCTTTGCGTCTGAGGGGCGATATGCAAAGCAGTCTGTTTGCTGCTTACAAGGTTTCAGCCCTGTTGCTCGATGCCTTTGTGCCCAACCAGTTCGGGGGAACCGGTCACCGTTGTGATTGGGCCCAAGCGGCAGTCGTAGCGTCGCAGCATAGAGTTATACTGGCTGGTGGACTTAACCCTGAGAATGTAGCCGAGGCCGTGCGCCAGGTGCATCCTTATGGAGTTGACGTATCGAGTGGCGTTGAAGAAAAGCCCGGGCAGAAAGACCCGGAGAAAGTGGCACGGTTCATCCGTATGGCCAAGGAGGCGTTGTAAGTGAGTTATCAAGAGCCTGATGCCCGAGGACATTTCGGTCAGTTCGGAGGTCGTTATGTTGCCGAAACTCTGATGCCGGCATTGCTGGAGTTGGAGGAGGGTTATAATCAATGTCAGACAGATCCTTCATTTCAGGCAGAGTTTGATTCGTACCTTAAAAATTATGTCGGTCGCCCGAGTCCACTTTATTTTGCTGAACGGCTCACCGAACATCTCGGTGGCGCGAAGATCTATCTGAAGCGTGAAGACCTGAACCATACCGGAGCTCATAAGGTTAATAATACCGTTGGCCAGATCCTCCTGGCCCGCCGTATGGGAAAACGCAAGGTGATTGCGGAAACCGGCGCCGGCCAGCATGGGGTTGCTACTGCCACGGTCGCCGCACTCTTCGGCTTGGAATGCGATGTTTTCATGGGCACCGAGGACATCAGGCGTCAGTCTCTCAATGTCTTTCGCATGAAGCTGCTCGGAGCCCGCGTACACGAAGTGACCAGCGGCACCGCAACGCTTAAGGACGCAATGAACGAAGCTATGCGTTACTGGGTCACTCATGTGCGTGATACCTTCTACGTGATCGGGACTGTTGCCGGCCCGCATCCCTATCCGCAAATGGTACGTGATTTCCAGTCTGTTATCGGCCATGAGTCCAAGGAACAGCTGTTGGCAGCCGAGGGTCTCTTGCCCGATGTGGCTCTGGCCTGTATAGGCGGCGGATCCAATGCGATGGGGCTTTTTTATCCCTTCGTCAATGATGCGTCGGTACGACTGATTGGAGTCGAAGCTGCTGGACTCGGTGTGGAAACGGGCAAACATGCAGCGAGTATCTCTGCTGGCAGTGTCGGCGTTCTGCACGGCAATAAAACCTATCTTCTCCAGGATGATGATGGTCAGATCCAACATGCCCACTCCATTTCGGCCGGGTTGGATTACCCGGGTGTCGGACCGGAGCATGCTCTTCTCAACGACCTTGGCCGCGCTGAATATGTTTCGGTGACCGATGATGAAGCTTTGGCTGCCTTTCGTATGCTTACAGAAATGGAAGGGATCATCCCGGCGCTTGAAAGCGCCCACGCGATCGCCTACCTCCTCAAACTTGCTCCCGAGCTTTCTGCCGAGAAGGTTATCCTGGTTTGTCTTTCAGGCCGTGGAGATAAGGATATACATACCGTTGCTGAGGCAATGGGTATGGACCTCTAATTTAAGGGGCGTTGCGCAAACAGGGAATGGGAAGGAATACGCTTTCCCCTTTCGCCCTTTGCGTTGTCGTCATGCTAAATGAAATTCACAGAACTTGATCTTCCCTCTGAGCTAATGCGCGGTATTGAAACAGTTGGCTTTGTCGACTTGACGCCTGTTCAAGAGGAGTCTATCCCGCTTGCACTGCAAGGCCGTGATGTCGCTGCACAGGCCCAGACCGGCACAGGCAAGACTGCGGCTTTTTTGATCGCTCTCTTTACTCGCCTGCAAAAAAACAAGCAGGAATCAAAGCGTGGCCCAAGGGCTCTTATCCTGGCTCCAACCCGCGAACTGGTTGTGCAGATCTGTGCTGATGCCGAGGGCTTGGGTGCCTTTTGCCCCTTCAAGGTGCAGGCGGTCTTCGGCGGTGTCGACTACGAAAAACAACGCAAGGCCCTTCAGGATGGTGTCGATATCATTGTCGCCACTCCAGGTCGGTTAATCGACTATGCCAAGCAGAATGTTTTTTCCCTGAAGCATGTAGAATCATTGGTTATTGATGAAGCCGATCGCATGTTCGACATGGGTTTTATTCAAGATCTGCGTTATATCCTGCGCAAATTACCTCCTTTTGAAAAGCGCCAGACGATGCTTTTCTCGGCGACTCTCTCACCTCGTGTTATGGAACTCGCCTATGAGTTCATGAACATTGCCGAGAAAGTGCGTATAGAACCTGAGCAGGTTACTGCCGAACGGGTCGAGCAGATCGTCTATCATGTCTCGCGGCGGGAAAAATTTCCGCTCTTGCTTGGCCTACTTAAAAAGGAAGAGGGGAACGTCCGGGTTCTGCTGTTTGTGAATACCAAAAGGGAGGGTGAACATCTCTCAGGGCGGTTGAAAGTCAATGACTTCAGGGTTGCGGTCCTCTCGGGTGATATTCCGCAGAAGAAACGCCTGCGCATTCTCGAGGATTTAAAGGCCGGCAAGTTGAATTTCCTGGTTGCCACTGATGTTGCCTCACGAGGTTTGCACATCGAAGGTGTGACACATGTTATCAACTATGACCTGCCTCAGGATGCGGAAGACTACGTTCATCGGATTGGTCGCACCGCTCGAGCGGGGGCCAAAGGTAAGGCGATCAGTTTTGCCGATGAGGATCTGGCCTACTTTCTACCTGACATCGAAGAATTTATCGGCATGAAGATACCGAGTACTGTTCCTCACGACGAAGACCTTTGCAATGATTACAAGCGCGGCCTTCCTCACAAGAAGTCACCGGTCCCAGACAAGAAAACTGGCGGCAAGCCTCGTCCGCCAAAACGTCGTCGTCCCGGTGGCAACCAAGGCCGAAATAGGTAGCGATGAGTGACTAGTCTTTCTCTGAAAGAACTGGGAGGGTGTCGGCGGTGCTCACGGTTGGTCGATTTTATGGCACAGCTTCCGCCATCCAAAGGACGAACACGTGCTGATTACCATAACGGGCCGGTTAACGGCTTTGGTGATTTGCAGGCGCGTGTTTGCCTGGTTGGCCTGGCTCCGGGAGCCCACGGCGCCAACCGAACAGGGCGACCTTTTACCGGTGACGGTGCCGGTGATTTCATGTACCCGCTACTTCATCGGGCCGGTTTCGCAAATCAGTCGGAAATCATCTCTGCTGATGACGGTCTGGAGTTGCATGATCTCTATATCACCAACGCCGTCAAATGTTTGCCTCCGGAGAATAAGCCGAATGCAGCAGAGTTTACTGCCTGTCGGCCTTATCTCGAGAAGGAGTTGCAGGAGCTGAAAGCCCTGCGCGTGATTATTGCTCTTGGTCACGGTGCGCACAATAGCTTGCTGCGACTCTTTCAGTCACAGGGCTTGATCAAGCGTCTTGCAGAAGTGCCCTTCGGTCATGGCAGTACTCACCAGCTGGCCAATGGCCTCACGCTGGTCGGTTGTTACCACACGAGTCGCTACAACGTTCAGACAGGTCGGATGAATAACAGAATGTTTCTTGATCTGCTTGATCAGGTCAGATTGTTGCTGAAATAAAAAAACGGTTGATATCGTCTGCTTCGTTCCGATAAGATTAATC